>JALZLY010000292.1 GCA_030858465.1 Deinococcota bacterium | reverse complement strand
GCTTCAGGCCGCTCGGCCTGCCGGAGGTCTACCCCTTCTGGGGCGTCGCGGCGGGCCTCGTCAGCTTCGCCCTGGTCGGCTGGCTGACCCGCTACGGGCTCAGAGACCTGAACCTGGGCAGCCTGCGCCGCGACATCGTCGAGCTCCTGGTGATGCGGCTGCTGCGCGCGGCGGGCTTCGTGTTTTTCCTGACCGTCATCATCTTTCCCTTCTACTTCATGACGGCCTCGAGCTTAAAATCGCGCGCCGAGATGCTCCGCAACCCGGCCGACCTGCGCGTCGACCTCGGCCAGGACCTGGGCTCGCTCTTCGCGGGCTACCGCGAGGTGCTCTTCACCTTCGACTTCCTGCGTTTCATCGGCAACAGCACCCTGGTCGCGGCCGTCACCGTGGTCATCACCCTCTTCCTGGCGGTGCTCGGCGCCTACGCCGTCACCCGCCTGAGCTTCCCGGGCCGCGACCTCCTGTCACGCTCGATCCTGCTCATCTACATGTTTCCCGCCATCGTCTTAGTCATCCCGCTCTACGCGGTCTTCACCCAGCTCGGGCTCAGAAACACCCTGCCGGGCCTGCTGATCGTCTACCCGGCGACCACCATCCCGGTGGCGCTCTACATGCTGCGCAGTTACTTTCAGACCTTGCCCAAGGACTTAGAAGAGGCGGCCATGATCGACGGCTGCACCCGCGCCGAGGTGATCTGGCGCGTCACCCTGCCCCTCTCGCTCCCCGCCCTGGCCTCGGTCGGGCTCTACGTCTTCATGATCGCCTGGAACGAGTTTCTGTTCGCCTTCATGTTCTTGGACAACCCGCAGATCTTCACCCTGGCGCGCGGCATGGTCACCCTCGACAACCAGGAGGTACCGAGGCAGTTCCTGATGGCCGGCGCGATGATCATCACCGTGCCGATCATGGTGCTGTTCTTCTGGTTCGAGCGCTACCTGGTCGGCGGCCTGACGGCGGGGGGAGTGAAGGGGTGAAACAATTGAAAATTCAAGGTTCAAAATTCAAAATTGGCCGATGTCCTTTTCAATTTCCTTTTCAATTTTCAATTTTTAATTTTCAATTATGGTCACGATGGCCGTGACCTCCGCTCTCTTCGCCAAAGCGTACGAACTGCTGCGCGCCAACGACAGCGGCGTCTTCGTCAAGCCGAGCGCCGGCCAGTACCCCCACCAGTGGAACTGGGATGCGGCCTTTATCGCCGTCGGCCTGCGCCATGCGGACATGGCCCTGGCTCGGCGCGAGGTGCGCGCGCTCCTGAGCGGCCAGTGGCAAGACGGCCTGGTCCCCCACATCCTCTACCACAGAGGCGCCTCGGATTACTTTCCCACGCCGGACTTCTGGAAGGTGGAGGGGAGCCCCCAGGCGCCTCGAGTCCCGACCTCGGGCCTGACCCAGCCGCCCGTGCTCGCCACCGCCGTGCGCCTCATGCACGAGGCCGCCACGGACAAGGCCGAATCGCTCGGCTTCGTCCACGAGGTCTACCCCAAGGTTCTCGCCTGGCACCGCTGGCTCTACAGCGCCCGCGACCCCGAGGGCAGCGGCCTGGTCGCCATCATCCACCCCTGGGAGTCCGGCACCGACAACGCCGCCCGCTGGGCCGAGCCGATGGCCCGCCTCGAGCCCGTAGACGTTCCCCCCTACCGGCGCCGCGACAAGGTCCATGTCCGGCCCGACGAGCGCCCGGTCGAGAGCGACTACCAGCGCTTCATGTACCTGATCGGCCTCTTCCGCGACTGGCGCTGGGAGGCCCGCACCCTCTACGCGCGCTCGCCCTTTTTGATCCGCGATACGCTCTTCAACGCGCTCCTTCACCGCGCCAACGAGGACCTGCGGGCCCTGGCGCTCGAGCTCGGCAAGCCCGTGAGCGAACTGGACGGTTGGCTCGAGCGGGCGAGGCGGGCCTTCGCGGGGCTGTGGGACGAGGAGGCGGGCCTCTACTACGACGTTGACCTGCGCGCGGAGGGCCCTATCCGCGAAAATAGCTGCGCCTGCTTCATTCCCCTCTTCGCGGGCCTGCCCGACCAGGCCCAGGCCCAGCGCCTGGTCGGACAGCTCCGCGACCCGGCCGCGTACGCCCCCGGCCCGGAGGGAGGCTACTACCTGCCCTCGGCCGCCAAGAACAGTCCCCTTTTCGAGCCCCGGCGCTACTGGCGCGGCCCAGTGTGGATCAACGTCAACTGGCTCCTCATCCAGGGGCTCAGGCGCTATGGCTACTCTGACCTGGCCGCGACGGTGAGGGCGCAGTCCCTGGCGCTCATGGAGCGTGGCTTCGCCGAATACTACGACCCCCGTGACGGCAGCCCCTGCGGCGCGGCGGGCTTCTCCTGGAGCGCGGCGCTGGCGATGGACCTGCTGAGGGAATGAGCGCGCGCTATATCACAGGGCGGGCCTCACCTGTCCAAGCCCGGCGTCCTGCACCCGGTCCTGCAACGGATCGACGCTTCAGCTCTAGTCGCCGCTGTAGGGCTTGCGCAGCTCGACCGGCTCGACCTTCTTGGGCTTGGCGCGCAGGTTGAGCATCTCGACGAAGACCGAAAAGCCCATGGCGAAGTAGATATAGCCCTTGGGGATGTGCTGCTCGAAGCCCTCGAGCAGGAGCGAGAGGCCGATGAGCAAGAGGAAGCTGAGGGCCAGCATCTTGACGGTGGGGTGACGGTTGACGAAGTCGCTGATGACGCCCGCCGAGAGCATCATCACGCCGACGGCGACGACCACCGCCGTCACCATCACCCAGAGCTCATCGGCCAGGCCCACCGCGGTGATCACCGAGTCGAGCGAAAAGACAATGTCTAAGAGCAGGATCTGCACGATCACGCCGCCGAACGAGGCCACCACCCCGGTCTCCGCGTGGCCCTCCTCGGCCTCGAGCCGGTTGTGGATCTCGTGGGTGCTCTTGGCGATGAGAAAGAGCCCGCCTAGGATAAGGATCAGGTCGCGGCCGGAGATCTCCTGGCCTAGGGCCGCAAAGAGCGGCGCGGTCAGCCGCATGATCCAGGTGAGCGAAAAGAGCAAGGCGATGCGCATGAACATCGCCAGGCCCAAGCCCAGCATGCGGGCGCGGCCCTGCTGCTCCGCGGGCAGCTTGCCCGCCAAGATCGAGATGAAGATGATGTTGTCGATGCCGAGGACGATCTCCAGGACCGTCAGGGTGAGAAGGGCGACCAGAACCTCGGGACTAAGGAGCCACTCCATAATAAGGCCTCGGGGCGGCCGGCGGAAGGAGAGGACACGGCCGCGCTAGCGCACCATCCTACACCTCCACATGCTCAGGCGCGTGCTCGGGCAAACTGTTTGGCTACACCGTTTTGGCTACAGCGCAAGGCGGCGAGAGCGGCCGAGAGCGCCGACGAGACGCTCGAGGACGAGACGAGCGGCTGGGAGGCCGCGGTGACTTGCGCCACCGCGCTCAGCGAGTCAGCCCCCAAATGATGTATCGCTGATGCGGCGTCTGACAGTTACATGAGCGTGACCGAAGTCCTGGCTGGACAGGTATCTGCTTCGCATCATTCTGGGGAGATCGGGCTGGACAGGAGAAGACGTCAACGGTAATCGAGTCCTGAGCGACAACTTCACCAGCGTCGTCATAGGGTTCATAGCTGGTGGCACCCGCCACAGTAGGCTGCCGGCTACACGGCGGCGTCCGTAGGCGACAGCATCAGCTCCGGGTAGGCTGTGCGGTAGCGCTTGGGATCGAGGGTCAGGAGCCGGTCAGCGGCAAGCAAAGCGTGCGCCCCCACGATGAAATCCACCAGGAGCCGCTTAGGTTGCCCGGCCCTGTCCTTCCGACGGCGCTGAGCGTAGGCGCTGAAGGCCTCCCCTACCCGTTCCCAGATTCCTCTCGAGAGGTTGACGTGAACCTCAATCCCTGTGGCCTCGAGGAAAGCATCGACAAACGCCTTGGTGGCTCGCGGGTAAGCCATCAGCTCGGCGTAGACCGGGGCGCAGACGACGAGCCCGCCCTCCTGCCTAGCTGAGAAGAGCAGGTCTGTCATCCCCGTCGCCGCGTGCTCCTGGGACCACAGCGCGCTGATGACGTTCGTGTCTACTGCCGTGAGCACCTAGGCGTCGTCCCGCAGATCGCCTAGCCAGGCGTTCACCTCGTCTTTGCTCTCGAAGTGACTGAGGACGCCCCGGTACGGCTCGAACGGATTGGCCTCTCGCCTAGCGGGTTTCATGACCGTCACCCCGTTCTCGGTCACGAATTCGATCTGATCGCCCTGCTTGAGGCCCAGCCGCTGCCGGACCTCCTGCGGGATGGTGATCTGCCCCTTGCTGGTGATGGTAGCTCGTGTACCCATCCTTACCACACCTCCTTACAGTAAGGATAGCACATGCGTGCTCAGGTCATGCCGCTGCCGCACCTGCTCTAAAGGTGGCTCTAAAGGTGACATGAGCATGGCTGCGATTCTGTCTCAACAGGCTCCGCTTCGCCTCATCATAGGGAGTTCGAGCAGGAAAACATATGAGAGTTGAGATCGATCATCATGGGCAGGATGCGATGTCGAGGAGCCTCGAGTCCTCCGGTTTCGGGCAAACTGTTTGGCTACACCACAAGGCAGTGAGAGCAGCCGGGACCGCCGACGAGAAGCTCAAGCGCCGTCCAGACTCCAGCCTGCTTCACACCGTCGAGCAGGCTTGAAACCCGGCAGTCTCTTGGTCTACCGCGAAATCCGATCATAACGGATGTGATATGAAAGGAAGGCGGCTACGCCGAGGTGGCGAACAACAAGACCAAGACGTTTCGGTGATCGAGGTTTCGGTGGTTGACTTGAGACGCTCGAGGAGGTTTCCCGCTGCGAGGCGAGCCTTTACCCCGACGGCGTCGCCTACTCGAGCCCGGTCGTTCCTGGTCACAGCGCCATCGCCTCGAGGGGCCACGGCGTGCCCCCGTCCCCACCCGCCAAAGGAGATAGCCATGCCCAGCCTGCTGGAACGCCTTCAAGAGCTCACCGCCATTGACGCCGTCTCCGGCCAGGAGCGGCCGCTGGTGAGACACCTCATGGAGAGCTTGGGGCCTGTCTGCGACAGCGTCGAGACCGACAGCGTCGGCAACGTCTACGCGGTCCGCAAGGGAGCCACCGACGGTCCCACGCTGATGATCGCCGCTCACAGCGACGAGATCGGCCTGGTGGTCAGCAGCATAACGCCGAGCGGCTTCCTCCGCTTCGAGAAGGTCGGCGGCGTCCTCGATAACCTCTTGGCCGCGCGGCTGGTCAGGGTGGGAGGCCAACTCGGGGTGATCGGCATGAAGGCCGGCCACTACCAGAGCGCCGAGGAGCGCAGCCGGGTCAAGCCCCACAGCGAGATGTACATCGACATCGGCGCCGCCTCCGCCGAGGAGGTCGCCCAAAGGGGCGTCGAGATCGGTGACCCCGTCGCCTTCGTCAGCCCCCTCACCAGCCTCGGCGGCTCGCTGGTGGCGGGCAAGGCCATTGACAACCGCCTCGGCTGTGCCTTGCTGGCTAGGCTGATCGAGGAGGTGAGCCCTCCGGCCGGTACCCTCGTCGCGGCCTTTACCTCGCAAGAGGAGGTGGGGCTGAAGGGCGCGGGGGTGGCGAGCTTTCGCCTGCGCCCGACCCTGGGGCTGGCGCTCGACACCATGCCAAGCGGCGACACGCCGGACATGAACGCGGAGCTGAACGTCAGGCTGGGCGCCGGACCCTGTATCCAGGTCCTGGCTGGCCAGGGCGGCAGGGGCTTTCTTTTGCCGCCCACCGTCAAGGAGTTCTTGACCCGCACGGCCCGCGACGCGGGCGTCGCCTATCAGCTCGTCACCTTCACTGGCGGTAACAACGACGCGGCGACCATCGGCTGGGCAGCGGAGGGAGTCCCGGCCGGCTCGATCTGCCTGCCCCGGCGCTACGCCCACTCACCGCTCGAGGTCGCGGACCTGCGCGACGCCGAGGCGAGTTATGAGCTGCTAAACGCCGTCGTCAAAAGGATGGATCGCTTTCCGCTCTTGAGCTTTTTGGGAGACTGAGGTGCTCACCTTACGCACGAAGGGCAGAAACACTAGGATAGGAAGATGAATCGAGAACTGCTAGAGGTTTACAGTGACTATACCCGTTTCACAGGGCACTTTCTCATCAGCTCGTTCAGCTACACCACAGC
>JALZLY010000291.1 GCA_030858465.1 Deinococcota bacterium | reverse complement strand
AAATACCCCAGTTCAACCATGTACGGTTCATCCCCGCGTGTGTGGGGAATAGGCCGTGACGGCTGACGGCGAGCACCGCCGTGACGGTTCATCCCCGCGTGTGTGGGGAATAGACTAGACTAGGACGCTAGAATTGCTCGCGGGGCATCCGGAAGTGTCTGCTAAGTCTAGTTGTCAAGGTCCGCTCCCGCATCCCTGCCAGGTTCTACCATCATACGCTCCCATTTGGCGTTTTTCACGGCAATGAGCGTGAGGCCGTCAAAGTCAACGGCAGTGCGGTTGGTGTCGCCGTGGGTGCGAATCGCAAAGCCTTGCTCATTGTTGGTGCGATAGAGTTGGCAACAACGACCTGCACGTCTCTTTTCAGTGCATTTTTGCCACAGGAGGTCACGCACCATCGCGCTCACGCTGCCTACGAACACGCCGGTGCCGACTTCGAGCATCCAGCGTGTCAGCTCGCCCCTAAGGCTCTTCGGCACCTTCTCCAGGATGATCACTACCATAGGCAATTCCTCCGGGCACGCTTCCCTCTGGGTCCCACAGGTCGCCGGGCTTGGCGGCGTCCGTAGCGTAGGGGTCGGGGCTGTCGAGGCTTTTGAAAAGAGTGTGAAGGTCGTCTACGACGCGCTCGAGGAGTTTGGCTTCGCGTATCTCAGCGCGCAGGACCGTGCGCACGCGGCGCTCGATGGCTTCGTCCGACTCCGCCACAGCCTTGAAGGCGGTCGGAATGAGGGTTTCGGCCTTGTAGATGTCGGCGACGTCGTAGACGAAGGAGAGTTGCTTGCCGGTATGAATGAAGCCGAGCGCGGGGTTGTAGCCGGCGCTGACGATGGCGGCGTGGCAGAGGCCGTAGAGGCAGGCGGCGCCCGCACTGATGGCACGGTTGATGGGGTCGGCGGCGGTCCAGTTTCCCCTCGAGTAGTTGCGGCCGTGCCAGGGCACGCCCGTCTCGCGGCTCCAGTGGGCGTAGGTGTCGCGGACGCGCACCCCCTCGTGCCCACGAATCTGCTGGAGGGTGAGCCCTTCGGGGAGAGGTTCGGGGAAGCGGAGGCGGTAGAGGCGCCTCACGACCTCGAGCCGCGTCTGCGGGTGGCTGTAGGCCGCCACTTGCTTGAGGAGGTGCTGGGTGCTGCGGGTCTCGCCGGTGCCGCTGGCGTAAAAGCGCACCATCTCCTCGCCGACCCAAAAGACGCTGCAGCCGTTGTTGGCGAGCGCCTTGACGGCGGCGTGGGTGAGGCTGGTGCCGGGGCCCAGCATGAGGACGCCGAGCGCGGCGGCGGGGACGGCGGTCATGCCGCCCACGCCGTAGTGGGCGATGGCCTGGTCTTCCTGTTCGATGCGGCCGTGCTCGAGGTAGAGGTAGCTGAGGCCGTCGCGGAACTTGGGGAGTTCTTGGAGGTTGCGGGTCTCGTAGCGCACGGCTTACCCCTTGGCGATGGAGAGCAAACCAAAGCCTAGCGCCTTGGCGTGGCCGAGGCCGCGTTCGATGGCGACGTGTAGGCGCTCCGGGTCTTGGACGCGTAGGTGCCCGTCATAGGTGACGGCTTGTAAGCTGATGGTGTGGGGCACCCCGCTCTTTTTGAAGCTTAGCCAATCGCTGCTACTGACTATTGCACCGGGCACTTCAAAGCCGTGGCGTTTTCCCTGGCGGGTGAGCCACTCGAGCTGTTCCTCGAGCTTGCTGAGACCGTAGCGTTTGCCGTTTTTGGTGACGGTGGGGTTAGCGCGAAGGCGGAAGCGGAGGAGCTGGCCCAGTTCAAGCTCTAGCTCGACGTGTTTAGGGCTCTTACTATCCACCTGTGCGTAGTCAGGGTGCCTTATGAGCAAAGCATTCCAGTCGGGGGGCGTAAGGGTTTGGACCAACAGCGTGGGCGTGCGGCGGTCGTCCTCGAGCCGCCACAAGACGCGCTCCTCTTCGGCGTTCGCAACAGCCCAGGATAGGGTCGCATGCATGTCGTAGGGATTGATGACGTCTTTGCGGACCTGCTTGCTGCGGAGGTTGAGGATAAGTTTAGAAAGGTACATCGTCGGGCGCCTCTCCCAAAACTCGCGACTGGGACTGGACGAACCTCGAGCCATAGCGGCGCTCGCTAAAGGCGGCGATAGGTACGTCGTTACGAGTGGCGCCGTCACGCGCCTCAACAATATAGCGCAAGGGTTTTTCCAGCCCTTTGTACCCACAATAGGGGAACTGAGACAACGCCTCGAGGAGCGGCTGAGATTCGCGAAGCCCGCCCGCCAAAAAGAGGCTGCCGCTTGGCACGTACCCCTTGCGGCCCAAGAAAAGGGGCCAGTGGGGGTTTTGAAGGGCGCGCCAGGCCTGCTCGAGCAAGGAATAGTCATCTCCTTTGCCCTCGACCCCCACCAGAAATGCCGCGTCGGCAAGATAGTAACGCCAGGACTGCACGGTGTTGTCACGGGCGTCAACCTTTGCATCTTTGGATTTGAGGACGTTCTGAGCGGTTTGGTAGTCGTAAGCGAGTGTCCCTTCGCGGTCCACCCTAACGCCCATGCGCATGCCCGCGAGCTGCAACACTTCCTTGGGTTCGCCTCTATCTACGCCCATCGCGGCGCAAAGAAGCCCGATGACGCCGCTTTTGGAGGGTTCCAGAAGCGTATCGCGTTCGCTGAAGCGGCTCTGCACGCCCCAAGATTGCATGGGACCGGCCAGCCTGAGAAGGAGCGTCGGCATCAGCCTAGCAGCTTAGCCGCTTCCTCGACGGCACGCCGTATGGCCTCGCGCGTGCCTGCCACTTTCTCCTTGGCCTTCAGGTGTTGGGCCGCCTCATCGAAACGTAGCCAGTAGATGACCCTGCCGCTCTCGCCGTAAGCGCCGTCTACCCATGCCCACTCCCTATCGAGTTCGCGGATGGAAGGAAAGACGAAGCCGCTGCCGTCTTGACGGACAGGGCGCTCGAAGGCGTTGGCAAGGTTACGGGGCTGAGCCTGGTCCTGAACGCGGAACGCCCCGAAACTCGGCGGGTTTTGCGCCGCGAAGGAGTTTTGCTTGCCGCTCGGGATGGCCTCCACGAAGGCCCGCAAGAACGCCTCGAGCCCGGCTTTGACAAGTTCCGTATCGCCAAGCGTGTCGCGCAGTTTCTCGAGGTCAATGGCGGCATAGCGGTAGTAGCAGGCGCTGCTGAACTCGATGGTGCCGATCATATCCGCGCCCGAGGTGTCATCGGGCTTGAGGTCATCGACGGCGGTGTAATAGTCGTACTCTCTGGCGACCGCGTGGGTACTGAGGGCGTGCGCGACCTGGCAGGCGCCGTCTACGTTCTTGCCGGGAAGGTCGGCAAGCATGCGTCCAAAGAGGGCGAGGTCTATAGCCTTGCTGCCGTCGAAAGCCTTCTCGATTTCTGAGAGAAGCTCTTTGCCCAAGGCCTTATCGACGGCTTTCTTGAGCGTTTCCTTGCCCTTGTCTCCGAGCCCGCCCTTGTACTTTTCGCTCTTTCGAAGCTGTTCGCGGAACTTCCGCACCTCTTTGCCAGCGCGTTTAGCGTCTTCCCAGTTAACCTTAAGCAAGTCGGCAACGGCGTCGAGGCTGTCGTTGCCGAGGAAGACGAGGTATTCGGACTTAAGCTCGCGGCGCGTGTAAGGGTCCGTCTCATCATCAGAAACTGATTTTTCGATGTGAAAGGCACCGATGTAGGCCAGCGCGGCTTCGGCCACATAGTCTGCTTCTTCGGCCCCCATCTCCTCAAGCCTGTTTCTTAATGCTTCATGAAGACGCTTCGAACGCACGGCGCGCTGTTCGGCAGGCAGAAGCTCGAGGGTTCTCACGTAGTCGCGCATGGCCCTTTTCCAGGATTGGCTCGAGACGCGCGCGCGGAGTTGCCCGCCGAAAAGGCAGTTCTTATGGCTGCCGGTGTCGTCGCGATTCAAGAGTTCGGGAACGAAGCTTTGCAGCAGGTGAATTTCTAAAAGCGTCATACGGTTTCCTCCTCGATGGTGGTGTCAGGGGCTTGGAGAAGCCGGGCGTCTCTTAAGGTGCGGTAGAAGTCTCTCGCCCAGGTATCTTTGGTGCGCTCCTTCCAGTAGGTGATGTCTTGCAGCAGTTGGATACAGTCCACGTTTAGATTGGCGGCTTTGATAAGGCCGAACCACTGTCTGAGGGGGTAGCTGAGTTCATGGCGCTCGTTCTCGAGCAGGTGAAAAAAGCGCTTCTCGAGACTGCTCTCCTTGCCGAAGTTCGCTTCGAGTTCCTGCCGGT
>JALZLY010000290.1 GCA_030858465.1 Deinococcota bacterium | reverse complement strand
CCACCCGGTAGTGACAGGCCAGGGCCAGCTCGAGCCCGCCCCCCAAAGCCGCGCCACCGATGGCGGCGACGACGGGCTTGGAACTGGCCGCCACGCCCTCGACCAGGCCGCGCACATCGGGCGCCCGGTCGCGCGGCAGCCCAAAGGTCTTGATGTCCGCCCCGGCGATAAAGCTTCGTCCAGCCCCGATGAGCACCAGAGCCGCTACCGCGTCGTCGGCGCCGGCCCGCTCGAGCCCCGCCAGGATACCCTCGGGCACCCCGGGCCCGAGCACGTTGACGGGCGGGTTGTCGATGGTGAGCACGGCGACGTCGCCGCGTTTGTCGTAAGCAACTTCATAAGTGACCAAGTCCGGCATGGGTTTTGCCTCCTCTAGGTTGACCGGGTCACGGGCTCGAGGCGTCCCTTGGCGCTCACCTTGCCCTCGCTCCCTGTCCCTGTAGCTCTCTGTAGAGCTTTCTGTAGAGAGTGTAACAGCCCAGATGCCCAGGGCGTGACGGCTCTTTGGGCTCGAGCGGACACAGTCTGCCCACCCTCTTGCCCATCCTCGCGATTTCGTAGAGCGCCCGCTTGGAGATGTATAGGTTGGGGTGTATAGAATGTAGGGGCTTAGACCAACCAAAAATCTGGGTGCGCGTAGGAGGTAAGATGATATACCGAAGCCCCTTTCCCGACGTTTTGATCCCTGAGCTGCCGCTGACCCGGTTGGTTCTTGGCCGCGCCGCCGAGTTGGGAGACAAGCCTGCCCTGATCGAAGGTCCCAGCGGACGCACCCTCAGCTACCGTCAGGTCGCCGAGTCGGTGAAGCGGGTCGCCGCAAGCCTGGCCGAGCGCGGCTTCAAGAAGGGGAACGTCTTTGCTATCTACAGCCCCAATCTGCCCGAGTACGCGATCGTCTTTCACGCCGTAGCGGTGCTCGGTGGCACCGTGACCACCGTCAACCCGCTCTATACCTCCTTTGAGCTCAGTTATCAGCTCAAAGACGCCGGGGCGAGCTTTCTCGTCACCGCGCCGGCCTTTCTGGAAAACGCGCGCAAGAGTGCAGAGGAAACGGGCCTCAAAGAGGTGTTCGTGTTCGGTGAGGCCGAGGGCGCGACGCCCTTCGCGGCGCTCCTGCAAAGCGGCGGTGAGGCTCCCGAGGTACCGATCGACCCGAAAGAGGATGTCGTGGTGCTCCCTTACTCGAGCGGCACCACCGGCCTGCCTAAAGGAGTCATGCTCACGCACTACAACCTAGCGGCCAACCTGAGGCAGCTAGAAGGCTTCCAGACGCACCGCAACAACCCCGTGACTGAAAGAGATGTCCTCATCGGCCTGTTGCCCTTTTATCACATCTACGGCATGGTGGTGGTCATGAACTTCGCGCTCTACCAGGGCGCGACGGTCGTGACCATGCCCAGGTTCGACCTGAAGCGGTTTTTGGACATCGTGCAGAGCTACAGGGTCAGCTACGCGAATCTGGTGCCGCCGATCGTGCTGGCGCTCGCCAAGCAGCCGCTGGTCGAAAGCTACGACCTGTCCAGCCTGCACGGCGTGATCTCGGGAGCGGCCCCACTGGGCAAGGATGTGGCGGCGGCTTGCGCCAGGCGCCTCGGCTGCGAGGTGACGCAGGGCTACGGCATGACCGAACTGAGCCCCGTCACCCACAACAACCCCGACCCGTCAGAAACGATCGACATGTCGCTGGTCGGCCCTTGCATCCCCAACACCGAGTGCCGCATCGTTGATGTGGCTACGGGCGAGGATCTGGGTCCCGGCGAGCCGGGCGAGCTGCTCGTTCGCGGGCCGCAGATGATGAAGGGTTACTTGAACAACCCCGTAGCGACCGCGAAGACCATCGACGAACAGGGCTGGCTCCACACCGGCGATATCGCCACCGTGGACGCCAAGGGCTATTTCGCGGTGATCGACCGGGTCAAGGAACTGATCAAGTACAAGGGCTTCCAGATCGCCCCGGCCGAACTCGAGGCTGTGCTGCTCACGCACCCGGCGGTGAGCGACGCGGCGGTGATCGGCCTTCTTGACGAGGAGGCGGGCGAGGTTCCCAAGGCGTTTGTGGTAAGAAAAGAGCCTGAAGGGAAAGAGGTCGGCGAGGACGCCATCATGAGCTTCGTCGCGGAGCGGGTCGCGCCCTACAAAAAACTGCGCAAGCTCGAGTTCGTCGCGGCGATTCCCAGGTCTCCCGCGGGCAAGATTTTGCGCCGGGTGCTCATAAGCCAGGAGAAATAGCAAAAAGCGCTTCTGGCGACCTGGAGGAGCTGCGCTGCCCTCGACTCGGCTTCCACCATCCGCCTACTCCGTTGACAGGGCGCTGTTGACAGGGCGCTGTTGACAGAACAAAGAGGCGGTGATAAGCTTTCGCTCGAACCAACCGAACGGTCGTACGTCAGAGGCATCTACCGGGCGAGCACCAAGCTTTATCGCAACTGCCGTCTCCAAGGTGTTCTGATATGAAAGGGGAAATCATGAGCAGGATCGTCTTTACCGTCTTCGTTCTGGCGTTGGGCCTCTTCGGCTCGGCCCAAACCACCAGGGAGGACGCGGACCTGCCGCGCTTTCTCGTCACCGCGAGCGGCCCGACGGGTTCGACCTGGTATCCGGTGGCGACCGTTTTGGCCGACATCTGGATGGAGGAGTTTTCAGGGCTCAACGTCTCCGTCGTCGAAGGCTCGGGCCTCGGCAACCTCCACACCGTTCAAGACCACCAGGACGGCCAGATCGGCTTTACCTTCATGCACGACTTTCTCGCCGCCGGTGAAGGCAGAGAGCCCTTCGAGGCGCCCTACGACAACGTCGGCGTCGTCATGGCCCTCTATCCCTCCTTGTACTACGTGGTGGTGATGGAGGGCAGCCCGATCGAGAGCATCGGCGACCTGCCGGGTCGTCACTTCGCGCCGGGCGAACAAAACTTCAGCGGCGAGCTGATGACCCGCATCGTCCTCGACTCCTACGGCCTCGACTACGACGCTATCCGTCAGGGCGGCGGGCGCATCTCCTTTGGCGGCTATTCGGACATGGCGACCATGCTCCGCGACGGCATTCTCGACGCGGCCTCCTTTCTGGGCTCGCCGGGGTCGCCCATCATCTCCGAAATCGACGCCACCCGGCCCGTGCGCATCATCGGCATGAACCCAGAGAGGGCCGAAGAGCTCGAGGCGCTAGGGCTCGGTTACGTCAGGAGCACCGTCCCGGCGGGCACCTACCGGATGCAGACCGAGGAGGTGGACACCATCTCCATCTACAGCATCGTCTTTGCCAGCCGCCAGCTCTCGGAGGACGCCGTCTACAACCTGACGAGAGCGGTGTGGGAGAACGTCGAGAGGCTTCAGGAAAACCAGCCCGCTCGAGCGCACTGGTTGACCCCGGAATTTGCTCTCGCCGGCACCAGGCCCGAGGACCTTCATCCCGGCGCCCTTCGCTACTACCGCGAGATCGGCCTGCTGAACTAGATCCGGGAGCCGAGGAGGCGACGGTGAATGAGCGGGAGCGCAAGATCGAGGCGGCCTATGTTGCCGAAGCCAGCGAAGAACCGAGCCTCCTCGAGAAGGTGCTCCAGGGGGGAGACTGGGGAGGCGCGGCGAGACTGGTCGCGCTCCTCGTCTCTCTTTTCGCCATCGCCTTTTCGCTCTTTCACATCTACACCGCCGGCTACGGCATCTTGGGCTCGTCGTGGCTGCACCGGGCCATGCACGTGGCCGGGGTGCTCATTTTGGTCTTTACGCTCAAGCCCGCGCGGGGCAAGCGCTTTCACCCCCTGCTGGACGGCCTGCCGCTGCTTTTGGCGGTCGTCGTAGCCGGCTACATGATCACCCAGAGCCTCGACATCCAGATGCGCGAGGGACGGACCGCGCTACCGGACAGGGTCGTCGGCAGCGCGCTCATCCTCCTCATCGTCGAGGCCACCCGCCGGACCTGCGGCTGGCCCATAGCGCTACTCACCTCGGTGTTCATCGGCTACATCTTCGCCGGACCTCATCTGCCGGGGCTCCTGGGGCATCCCGGTTTCAGCTATAACCGCACCATCAGCCAGATGTTCAACAGCACCAACGGCATCTTCTCGGCGCCCATCTACGTTAGCTCGACCGTCTTGGTGCTCTTTATCATCTTCGGCGCGCTGCTCACCCGCTCCGGCCTGGGCTCGGCCATCGTCAACCTGGCGCTCGCCCTCTTGGGCAAGCGCACCGGCGGGCCGGCCTTAGCCGCCGTCGGCGCCAGCGCCGCCATGGGCTCGATCACCGGCAACGGGGCCGCCAACGTAGCCATCACCGGCGCCTTTACCATCCCGCTCATGAAGCGCCTCGGCTACCCCGCACAGTTTGCCGCGGCCACGGAGGCGGCGGCCTCTCAGGGAGGTCAGATCCTGCCGCCCATCATGGGCGCGGCGGCTTTTATCATCGCCGAATACACCGGCGTGCCCTACGTGCGCATTATCGGCCACGCGCTCGGGCCGGCCCTTCTCTACTTCGCGGTGGTCGGCGTCATGGTCTACCTGCAGGCGCGCAAGATGGGCATGAGCGGTCTGCCCGAAGGCATGCTGCCCAAGTTCGGGCGGATTATCCGCACGGCCTGGTTCCAGTTTATCCCCCTGGGCATCATCGTCTATCTCATCATCCAGGGCTTCAGCCCGATGATGGCCGGCTACTGGGGCATCATCAGCACGGTCGTCATC
>JALZLY010000289.1 GCA_030858465.1 Deinococcota bacterium | reverse complement strand
TCATGCCCTCCAGGGCGACGACGCCCAGGTGATTGCGCGGGTTGGGCAGAGGCTCCAAAGGTTGCCAACCCGCTTCCGGAAGATCCAGGGACAAGACCCAGTGCTCTTGCCTATCCTCGCGTTCGGGGGTGTGGCCGCCGAAAAAGTGCAGGTTGCGGTCGAGGCGCACAAAACCACCCGAGCCGCGCGGTTCCGGCAATTCGGGCAGGTCGCTGTACCAGCGGTCCTCGTCCACGTTGTAGCGGTAGACGGTGCGCTCACCGTCTGAAATCTCTTCCCTGGGGCGGTTGTCATTGGGATTTTCGTAACCGCCCGCGAGATAGATGTCCTGTCCATCCACCACGGCTCCCGCGTGCGTCCAGGGCACCGGCATGTCGGCAAGCTGCCTCCACTGCCCATCGACCGGGTCGTAGGCATAGGCGGCCGTGGTGGTGTGAAAATCTGGAACAAAGGAGGTGTAGCCGCCGAAGATATAGAGTTCGCCGCCCAGCACGGTCCCCTGAGCTTCGGTCAGAGCAAGGGGCGCCTTGCCGGCCGGCGACCAGGCGATGGCCGTAAAGGGTTCGTCACCAGGGTCCTCACCAGACTCCTCGGGCTCGAGCAGGACCCGGACCGCCTCGGAGGCCGCGGACTCCTGGCCCGCCGCGTTCACCGCCGTCACCCGGTAGTAGTAGACGCCGGCTTCCTCCAGTTGATCGTCGGTATAGCTGCTATCTTGGTAGGCCTCAGCGGTGAGCCGCAAGGCTTCCGCGAGCGGCACGACCTCGCCAACGCTGCGGTAGACATGATAACCGACGACGCCGTCTTCCTGCCCCTGCCAGCGCAAGACGACCTGCCCGGCTTGAGCGGCCGCCTCGAGCCCGGACGGAGCGGACGGAGGAGGCTCCTCGGGAGTGGGCGCCTGTGGGTTGTCCGCCTGAGTGCAGGCGGCCAGCAGCAGGAGAACGGCCCAAGGCAGGAGAAGACGCGACCGGAGCGTGCGCCCAGCCGCCCTCCAAAGCCGATCAAGCTTCAAAGGCACCACACAAAGCTTGATCCGGTCCAGCGGCGCGGTAGCGCCTCTCTCGTTGCTCGTTTCATCCTCGAGACTCTCCTTATCACGTTGCAGTCCGAATCACAGCGCCTGAAGACGGTTGAGCTAAGTAAGGCGAGATGGCCCAGCCGGCGAAACCAACCCTAACATGTTACGAGCTCATGGCTGCCGGCTTGCCTCCGCCGCCGATGCGAATGGTGAGGACGTGGCGAAGAACCTGACACCTTAGGGCCTGTAAAAGAACAACCTCCCGACTTGCTGACTGACTTAGCCACCCGGATCACTCATCAGTCTCTTAGTGTATACCTCTAACGGATCAGGGGCAGTTCCGCTGAAAAGGGGAAGTCGTTTCTTTACAGGCCCTTAGGGTGCGGCAGGAACGCCTCGATAGGTGGCGTCGCTAAACCCCGGCGCTCCTCCCGTCGTGAAGATGATCTCGTTGCCGATGGCTTCGGCAACCCCTGAGCGCCGTTTCACGGGCAGATCGGTGAGCGCCGTCCAGGCATCCTCACTGGGATCATAGGCCCACACCTCGGCTACGGGAACGTTGTGCCTGATTTCGCCGCCGGCGACGATGATCCGCCCGTCCATCACAAAGGCAGCCGCCGAGATATGCGAAAGGGGGTTGGACAGGCTGGCGACCTCGCTCCATTCGCTCGTCTGCGGGTCCCACCTGCTCACCAGGCTTAGCGTCGTCGACCTTTCATCCTGTCCCTGCTGGCCCCCGATAGCGTAGATCTTGCCATCCAAGGTCAGCGCACTCAGGTGGTTGCGGGCCGGAACAAGAGGGCTTCCGGTGTTGCGCCAACCGGCAGCCTGGTTGTCGAGGTCCAGGACCCAGTGGTCGCTGGTGTCGCGGCGCCTCGCGTCGGAGCCGCCGAAAAAATGCATGTCCCGGTCCAGGACGGCCAGCCCTCCGGAACCTCGCGCTTCCGGCAAAGGCGGCATCTCCGTCCACACCTGACTGTCGACGTTGAACTTCCACACCTCGGTGGTAGCAAAGGTCTGCCCGCCTCCTTCCAAACCCACGTAACCACTAGCAAGATAGATGTCACGCCCGTCGACGGCGGCGCCCATATGCGTGAGCGGTGTGGGCATGGGATCGAGCTGCGTCCAGGTATTGGCGGCGGGGTCGTAAACGTCCACGTTGGAAAGTACCGTCACAGGCGTAAAGGAACTGTAACCACCAAAGACGTAAAGTTTTCCGTCCACAACGCTACCTTGAGCTTCGGAACGCCGTCCCGGAGCGGAAGCGGCAGAACTCCACGTCAGCCTTGTAAAGCTTGAGTCGCCAGGGTCGCCAGGGTCGCCAGGGTCGCCAGGGTCACCAGGGTCGCCAGGGTCGCCTGGATCTCCGGGATCTCCTGGATCACCGGGATCGCCGGCGGGCAGCGTGGCTATGGAGGCGACCTCCGAACGCCCCTCGTTGCCCCGGCCGTCGACCGCCACGACCACGTAGTGGTAGGTGGTCCCGGCGCTGAGGCCGCTCTGCGGCAGCGTGGTCTCGGTGATGAGCACGGTCTGACGGTTGCTCTCGTCCGCGACCTGCTCCGGCGTGCCCGCCTCGAGGCTGCGGTACACGCGGTAACCCATGACGCCGCTCGAGAGACTGGCTTGCCACGCTAGCATGAGCGAGGTCTGACTTACCTCCGCCGCCCGCACCTGCGTTGGCGCGGCGGGCGGGTCTTCTGGCGTACAAGCCAACACCAACAGCAGAACCGACAGCACACTTGCCCATATCGTTCGTCGCATCATCATCCTTGCGACCTCCTATTAGTCTTCAATCCTCAGAGTCTTCAATCCTCAGACTTCAAATCCTCGCGTCCCATGCTCGAGACGTCAGCTTCACCCAGTGTATACGGCTATGATGAAGGCTTTTGCAGTGTGACTGCCAAAGGGTGACTGCCAAAGGGTGATGACGTTCGGGTTCAGGGTTTCTTGAGCGCCGGCAGGGCGGCCTGCGCGAGCTGGATGTCCAACTCGAGCTCGCCGCTAGCGCGTTGCAACTCGGCGAAGAGCGACTCCCAGGCGCCGAAGCTGAGCAGCCGGCGCGTCCGCACGTCCTGCAGGGTGATCTCCAGGCCCTTGCGGTTTCGCCGCACGCGGACGATAAAGCTCGAGTTCGCGTGGCCGTCGGTAGTATCCCCCATAGAGCCAGCATACGCCCAGGGTGTCCCGCCAGCGTCCTCTCTGCGCTCCTTGTGGACTAGCCGCGTGGGCTAACCGCGCTCGTTGACGAGGTCGAGCAGGTCGGCGAGCGCTTCGTCCCGGCCCTCGTCGTCCCGCCAGCGTCTTCTGGCCTCCGCCGACAGCTGCGGGAAGTGCGGCTCGAGCAGCGGCCAGAGCCCGTCCAGCCGGGCTCTGACCGCCTCATCGCAGGCCGGGTGGCCGAGCGCGAGCAAGGCCAGCTCGAGCGAGCGCCGAAGGTGACCCTGGCCGGCCATCCGCGCCGCCAAGGCCGCGACCGCAGCGAGCGCCACGGTCACGTCGGGAACGCGCCTGGCGACGATGAGCGCGTGCTCGCCGCCGCCGTCCGCCGCCGCCAGCGTCAACAGCCGCGTGTCCGGCTCGGTGAGCAGGCCCAGCAGCTCGCTCAGCTCCGGGTCTTCTCCCGTCTCCTCCGGCCCCGCCCTCACCTCCGGCACGGCCGGCTCGGGCGGCAGGGCCCGCGCCCGGCGGATGCGTTCGGCCAGGGCGGAGGTCGCCTCGAGCGGCGCGAGGCCCAGCTCGCGCTGCAACTCCAAGGCAAAGGCGTGGTAGGCCCGCAAGGCCGGCTCGCGCCGTCCGCAGAGACAGGCGTTGCGCATGAAGCTCTGCAAGGCGTCCTCGGCCATCGGGTTGTCCCTGATCAGGCTCTTGGCCACGGCCGCGGCCTGGTGATGCGCGCCGGCGGCCTCGAGGTCGGCGGCGTAGTGAAGCCCGGCGCGCTGCCGGCTCGCCTCCAAGTCCTCGCGCTCGAGCTCGAGCCAGGCCTCGAAGCCCGGTGTACCGGCGGCGCTCACCCCGCTCAGGAGCGGGCCGCGGTAGAGCTTGACCGCCCTCTCCCAGCAGCCCTCGTCCAGGGCGGCGCGAAGCCGCGCCACATCGGTGTCTACCCGCCAGCGCAAGCGCTTGGGCTCGACCTCGAGGCCCTGAACCCAAGGGAGCCCCTTGGCCCCGCTCAACAGCTTGCGCACGTAGTGGCGCCCCGTCGCCTCGTCGGCGTCCGGGCGAAAGAAAAAGGCCAGCTCCTCCCTGCTCACCCAGTCGCCGCAGTAGGCGAGGTAAAAGAGCAGCAGGGACGGCTTGGTGAGCGGGACGTCGCACCAGCGCCCCTGGGCGCTGACCCGGGGCGGCCCCAGGAGCTGAAGCAAGGTGACCACCTAGAGCCTTCCCTCCTTGCGAGAGCGTTGCTTGTGGTCAGCGGCGCGTGGCATCATGACATCTCCTAATCGGCGAACCAGCCAGGGCGTGAGGGCTTCACGGTACCGGGTCGCGCTTAAGCCACGCTTAAGCTACCGTGGTTCCATGAAGGGCACTTTCACGGGGCACTTTCACGGGCGCTTTCACGGGACGCGGCACCGTGTCCGGCCCAACCGCAGGCTAACTCAGGTTCGCCCCAGCAGGCGTGCAAGGGTCACAAGCAAAGCTCCCGCGAACGTTCGCGGGAGCTTTCGCCGTCAGGGCAGACGAGGTTCAGTTCCTGGGCCGCAAGAGCGTGATCCTCGGGCTGGAACCGGCTTGGGCGAGCTCGAGGAAAGAAGCCTCGCCTTCTACGGACAAGCCCGACACCTGGCGGTTGAACTCGGAGACGTAGAGGTGGCCGTTGGCGGGGTTCTCGGTGAGCGCCAGCGGGTCCAGGAAACCGGAAAGGCCCGGCAGACCCTCCTGCGTCTCCACGATGGCGCCGTTCGCCCCCGGCGTCATCACCACGAGGTCGTTGCCGAGCGCGAAGCGGACCACCAGGAGCTTGCCCTGCAAGGCGCCGTCGAAGATATCGCTCTGGTATTCGATGACGCCGTTGGTCGAGGGGTTGAGACCGAAGTCGAAGGCGAAGCCGCGGTAGTTGGGGTCGGGCTGGACGCCGCTCCTGTACTCCCTTATCTGGTCGGGGGCAGTGGCGACATTGGTGGCGACATTGCCGCCGAAAAAGGCGTACTCGCAGCGCCTGGGGTTGGGATGGCCGTAGTAGCCGCTTTGCTCCACCCTGAAGAGAAAATCGTTCTGGGTGGTCGGTATGGAGTAGCCGTCACCGCGGGCGTCGTACTGGACGCCGCCGCCGAGGTTGAGCGACGAATCGCCGATGAAGGGACCCGTGTAGAGGCTCCCGTCGAGACGCTGGGTGCAGGCCTCAGGCAGCTCGCTCACGCTGGCCGGGCTGCGCGGGATGTTGCCGCCCGGCCCCGAGCCGTTGGTGGGCACGTAGAGCTGGCCGTTGGAGTGCCAGAGCAGATCGTAGGCGTTGCGAATGCCGCTGGCGTAGATGGTCAGCGGCGCGTTCGGCGCGAAGGGGTCGTAGCTGCCGCCCTCTTCGGTTTGGACGTTGAGCGGCCCTGAGCCGATCATGGTGTCGATCATATTGGTGTCGATGCGCAAGACGGCCGCGCTCAACAGCCGCTCGGGCCGGTAGCCCCAGGTCCGGTCCGGCGCCCCCATGGCGGTGTTGGCGCCTTGGGAGACGTACATGGCGCCGTCGGGGCCAAAGGCGATCGAGTTGGTCACGTGGTCCTTGGTCGAGCGCGGCAGGCCCACCACGAAGTCCTGGGCGGTCTCGAGGTTGGGACCGCTCAGCCTGGTGATCTTGCCCGTCCAGTCGGCGCCGTTTAAGGGCCTACCGCGGTCGTCGAAGCCGGGAAACTCGGTGTGGCTGGTCCACACCACCAGGTTGTCGGCGGTCGCGGCGGGATCGAAGGTGAGGCCGATCAAGAGGCGGGCCGCGCCCTCCTCGGCGGTGATGGTCTCGATCACCTGACGGGCGCCGAGCGTGCCGTCACCACTAATGTCGAAGCGGTGAATCTGCCCGAAGAGGGTGGCGCCGTAAAGCCTGCCGTCGGGGCCGACGGCGAGCTGGGTGTAGTGGGTATCGACGGTGCCGGGCAGGGCCACCTGCTCGAAGTCGACCGGCCCGGTCGGACCGCCGTTGCCGGCCCCGGTGGTAAAGGTGCTGCTGAAGGGGACAAAGGCCTGACCGCTCTGGTCCCTGAGGCCGCTGGTCACCTCGAAGCGGTACAGGGTGTTGGGCTCGAGTTGGCTTCGCGGCTGCAGGGTGATGGTGTCGAAGCCGCCGGAGGTGCCGGGGTTGGCAGGCACCTGCGCGCCGTCGCTGACGCGAACCAGCCTCACGGTCGCTTGGGACATCGTCTCGATGTCGATGCCGCTGTTGGGCAGGTCGGGATCGGCGCCGATGCCTCGGTTCAAGGGCACGTTCGTCGCACCGTCAGGGGGCCTTACTCCGGTCACCGAAGGCCGTGACAAGGCGCCCGCTCGAGGCGCCGCGCTGGCCGCGTTGGAGTTCGCCGATTCGGCGCCGCTACGGCTGACCGCCCTGACCACGTAGTAGTAGGTCGTGCCGTTGGTCGCGGTCTCGTCGATGTACACCGTCGGGCTGCCGGGGAGCAGGGCAGCGTTCAAGCGGTTGTCCACGGTCGCGGCAACCGCGCGCTCGGTGCTCCGGTAGACGTTGTACCCCGCCACATCGGCGACGTTGGGGGCGTTCCACTCGAGCATGACCCGAGCGTCTTCCGGACTCGCCAGCAAGCCGGAGGGCGCCGAGAAGGACGGCGTGGGGGGCAGGTCGCAAGCGCCAACCACCAAAAGCGAGAAGATCAGGACGAGAAGATGTTTTGCCTTGATAACTATCAACCTCCTATACACGCAGACAACCATGCCGGCAGTCCAAATGGCAAGGATAGTACATCACCGGGCGCGGCATTGAGAGGTAGCGCACCAGACCGTAACGCTCGAAGCCACGCTGCTCGAAGCCCCTATGCCCGAAGCTATGGTGCCCGAAGCTATGGTGCCCGAACGGGCAACCCTGCTCGTCCTCACCCGGCGCCGCCGGACTTGCCGACCGCCTCCTCGAGCGCCACCCAGGCGAGCGTGGCGCACTTGACCCGGGCGTGCAGCTTGGCGACGCCCTGCAGGAGCTTCAGGTCGCCCAGGTCGTCGTGCGGCGGCTCGCCGCGGATCATGTCCTTGAACTTGCGGCTGAGCGAGAGCGCCTCCTCGACGCGCCTGCCCTTGATCGCCTCGGTCATCAGCGAGGCACTCGACTGGCTGATGGCGCAGCCCACGCCGGTGAACTTGACGTCTTTAACGGTTCCTTCATCGATAAGGAGATGGAGCTCGAGTTCGTCGCCGCAAGACGGGTTGAGCCCCTCCTGGCGGACGGTGGCGTTGTCGAGCACGCCGCGGTTGCGCGGGCGCTTGTAGTGCTCCAAGATCATCTCCTTGTAGAGCGCTTCCAGCATGGACAAGGGTGCAGCCTCCCTGGGCCTGATGTCAGGCGAATTCGGCGAAAAAGTCGCGCGTCTTGACGAGCGCCTCGACAAAGGCGTCGATCTCCTCACGGGTGGTGTAGAGGTAAAAGCTGGCCCGAACGGTGGACTGGACGCCGAGCGCGCGCATGAGCGGCTGCGCGCAGTGGTGGCCGGCCCGCACCGCGACGCCCTCGCCGTCCAAGGCCGTCGCCACGTCGTGGGGGTGAATGCCGCGCAGGTTGAAGGCGACGATGCCGCCGCGGTCGTCGCCCTCGGGGCCATAGAGTTCGACGTCGTCGAGCGCCTTGAGACGCTCGAGGGCGTAGAGCAACAGCTCCCGGTCGTGCGCGAACACCGCCTCCATGCCGATCTCGCTCAGGTAATCGACCGCCGCGCCCAGGCCGATGGCCTCGGCGATGTTGGGCGTGCCCGCCTCGAAGCGCATGGGGATGTCGGCGTAGGTGCTCTTGTCCAGGTAGACCCTGCGGATCATCTCGCCGCCACCCATAAAGGGCGGCATGGCGCGGAGGACCTCCTCCTTGGCCCAGAGCGCGCCCGCGCCGGTCGGGCCGCACATCTTGTGACCCGAAAAGCAGTAGAAGTCCGCGTCCAGTGCCTGCACGTCGACCGGCATGTGCGGCGCCGCCTGACAGCCGTCTACCACCATGACCGCGCCGGCGCCGTGCGCGGCCGCGGCGATCTCGCGGATGGGGTTGATGACGCCCAAGACATTGGAGACGTGGCCGATGGAGACGAGCTTGGTCCGTTTGCTCAGCAGGGCCCCCAGCTCATCAATGTCGAGGCGGTGGTCCTCGCGCAGGGGGATCGCCTTGATGAGCGCGCCGGTGCGCTCGGCGATGAGGTGCCAGGGCACCAGGTTGGCGTGGTGCTCGGCCTCGGAGAGGACGATCTCGTCGCCGGGCGCCAGGTTCTTGCCGCCCCAGGCGTTGGCGATCAGGTTCAAGGCCTCGGTAGCGTTGCGGGTAAAGACCAGCGACGCCTCCGACGGCGCATTGATAAACCCGGCCACCCTCTTGCGCGCCGCCTCGTAGAGCTCGGTCGCCTCCACCGAGAGGGTGTGGGCGCCGCGGTGGACGTTGGCGTGGTGCCGCTGGTAGTAGTCGGTCATCGCGTCTAAGACCCTCTGCGGGCGCTGCGAGGAGGCCGCGCTGTCTAAGTAGACGAGCGGCTTGCCGTGGACGCTCCGCGTCAGGATCGGAAAGTCCTTGCGAATATGAGCGGGCTCGAAGGTCATGGCCCCACTCTAGCACCGGCCCGGCGCCGAGGTCAGCCAATTCATAACGATTCCGAAAAAGACCTGCCGAAAAAGACCTGACGGAGCCGGCGACCAGAGAGCCGCCAACAAAGTAGGGGCTCTTTGGCAGCGCCACTCAAAGAGGGCCGACCAGGCCGGTGTGACGGTTGCACCCCGAGAAGCAACGGCCCTCCCTAAGATGAAACGCAACGGGTCCGTGACACAGTCACCAAAGCAGCAGCGCCAAGCAGCAGTCGACAGGTAGCTAAGCCAACGCGTAGCCAAGCCAACAGCAATCAAGGAGGACGCTTCAGATGAGCAGATCCATAGTGAGAACGATCATGAAAAACGACCTGACCAACGACCTGACAAAGGCCGCCGAAAACCTGTCCTACTATCGCTACCTTCTTCCTTTTGGAAAGACACCCGAAAAGAAGTTCGTCGTCCTGATGCACCCCAGATCCGGTTCAACCCTGCTGAATCACCTGCTTCGCCGGAGTCCCGACATCCACTGCGACGGCGAATTTCTTATGCGCAGAGTGCTGGCTCCCCATCTCTACGCCGAGGCCCGGAGCAGAAAGGCCAAAAAGCCCATCTACGGCTTCAAGATGACCTCGTGGCAAATCACCACCAAGCAGAGGCTCGCCAGCCCCCGGCAACTCGTGCTAAGGCTGCATGATCAGGGCTGGCACATCATCTACCTGGAGCGGAACAACATCTTGCGTCAGTCCATGTCTCTGCTCTTCGCCAAACACAAACAGGCGCTCGAGCCCGGAAAGAGGGGCCTCTTTCACCACCGGGCTTCACAGGGCCCCCTCAGGCTGGAAAAGATCCACGTCGACTGTGATCTCCTGCGGTGGTACACGGAAAACCGGGAACGAGAGATGAAGGATTCCAGGCAAGCGTTGGTCGACCTACCCCATTTGAGCCTGGTTTACGAGGAGGACCTGCTCAGGGCGGAGGATCATCAGCGAACGGCCGACAGAATCTTCGACTACCTCGGCGCGGCGAGGGTCGAGGTGGCCACCGATCTGGTCAGGACCAGCACCGACAGGCTGGCCGACATGATCGACAACTACGACGAGGTCGTGAGCGTCCTTGCCGACACGAAGTACGCCGCCATGCTCGACGACCACAGCCAGGAGTCGACCCTGCAGGTTGCCTGAGCGGCCAAGCTCGAACGCTGCGGGTAAAGCTTCGGGGTTAGACTGGTCGGCGTGCTCCTGCGCGCGCTCTCGCAGCTCAACTACCGCAACCTGGTCACGCCCCGGCTCGACTTCGGCCCGGGCGTCACCGCCGTCGTCGGCGGCAACGCCGAGGGCAAATCCAACCTGCTCGAGGCCGCCTACTTAGGCTGCAGCGGCGACCTGCCGGGGGGCAGGATCGCCGAGGTCATCCGTTTGGGCGAGGAGGAGGGCTTCGTGAGCGCCCGCGTCGAGCGCGCCGACGGCCTCGTCACCACCCAGATCGGCCTGGCGCCGGGTAAGAAGCTCATCCGTCTGGACGGCCAGACGGTGCGGGCGATGGAGCTCGCCCGGGTCTCGGCCGCGGTGCTGATCACCCCCGAGGACGCGGGTCTGGTTCACGGCGCGCCGTCCTTGCGGCGCGGCTACCTGGACAGCCTGCTGTCGCGGCTGTCGCTGCGCTACGCCGTCCTCTTGCGCGAGTATACTCGGGTGGTGGAACAGCGCAACGCCATGCTCAAGGGGCCGGTAGACGAGCTTGGCCTCGAGGTCTGGAGCGCGCGCTTCAGCGAACTCGGCGGTGAGATCGCGCGCCTACGCGGGCGCGCGGTGGCGCGCATAAGCGAGATCGCCGGGGCGACCTACCGCGACATATCGGGCGGGACCAAGGCGCTCGGCGTCGCCTTGCGCCAGCCCTCGGACAAGAGCCTGGACGAGGCGCTCCACGAGACGCGCTTTGACGAGCGTGCGCGCGGCGCCACCGTCGTCGGGCCTCACCGCGACGACCTGCTCCTGGAACTCGGCGGCCACGCCCTGGCCGCCTACGGCTCGAGGGGCGAGGCGCGCACCGCCGCCCTGGCCCTGCGCGTCGCCGAGTACCGGCTCCTGGGCGAAAAGCACGGCGAGGCGCCCGTCTTGCTGCTCGACGACTTCACCGCCGAACTCGACGAGGGCCGGCGCGCCTACCTCCTGGCCCTGACCGAGGCGACGCCGCAGGCCCTGGTAAGCGGCACTGAGGCGCCGCCCACGTACAGCCGGCTGCTGAGCATTTCGGGAGGCGGCCTCCTTGGCGACTAGGCCCAGCCGGGTGGGCGACCTGATCGGCGAGGTCTTCGCCCGGGGCGGCATGAAGCGCGGGGTAAGGCGCGCCGAGGCGGTCCTCTTGTGGCCGCATGTCGCCGGCACCGGCGTCGCCAAGTTTTCAAAGGCGGCCAGCCTGAGGGACGGCGTCCTCTTCGTCGAGGTGCCCGACTCGGAGACGGCCATGCACCTGAGCCTGCAGCGGCAGCGCTTTCTGGACGTCTACCGGGGCAAATTCGCGATCAAGGACGTGCGCGAGATCCGCTTCAGGGTGGGCCGGCGCGCCGAGCCTGAAGGTGTCCGGGAGCCGCCGGGGCCGGAGATCCCCGCGGACCCCAGGGCGCTCGCGCTCCTGGCGAGAGAGCTCAGCAACCTCGACTTGCCCGACAGCCTTGCCCGGCCCACCCTGCAGGCGGCCAAGAGCATGCTCGCCTACCGGGCGCGGCGCCTGGCCGACGGCTGGCGGGCCTGCCCCATCTGCGCGGCGCTGACGCCGGCGGGCGAAGTCTGCGAGACCTGCCGCCGCTACGGCGAGCAGGAGCGGGTGAGGCGGGCCGCCCAGCGGCTCGCGGTACAGCCCGACGAACCTACCCCGCTCCTCAGCGCCGAGGAGCGCCAGGTCGCGGCCTACCGGGCCAGGGGCTACCTGGAGGAGCAGCTCTCCGAACTCCTGCCGCAGGTTCTGGCCGATCCCGCCATGAAGCCCTTTTTTCTCGCCGCGGCCCGCTGCTACCTCGCGCACGAGCTCGGCAAGCGGCTAAGCGAGGTGGACGACGACGACTTCGACCGCTTGGACGGCCGCATCGCGCGGGCGCTGGGGCGCTGGGCTTAGCGTCCGGCGTCAGCATCCGGCGTTAGAATCCGGCGTTAGAATCTAGGCTATGGCTCACCTCATCCTTCCCTTCGGCGAAGCGCTCGAGCTCGTGCGCGGCGTCCGGCCCCTGCCCAGACAGCTCAGGAGCGCGAGCTGCCGGGGCGACACCATCCTCCTCAAGCTCAACCCCGAGGGCCTCTTGCCGGGCTTTTTGCGGGCCTTCAGCGCCGACATCGCCCTGGCCTTGCGCTTTCGCGAGTATTCGAGCGGCGTGGCCCGCTTCGACCTCGAGACCAAGCTGTTCTCGCTGCCGGCGACGAGCCTGGTCAACATCGTCTTGCGCCTCGTCTCGCGCGTGGGCGCGCGCGGCGTGCGCCTCGAGGCGCCCAAGGCGCCGGGCGCCTCCCCCAGGCTCAGCATCACCCTCCAGGCGCTTCTCGACGAGCACATGAGCGGGGTGCTGCTCGAGGCCTTCGAGGTCAGAGACGGCGCCTTCGTCGTCACCGCCCGCGTCGAGGGCTTCAGGCCGCGGGGCGCTCCCGCCACAAGCGAGGCCGCGCCGGCACCGGCCCCCGAGGAGGCGTCGTGACGCCGCTCGTCCTCATCGTCCTGGACGGCTGGGGGCTCGCTCCCGAGGGGCCGGGCAACGCCGTAACCCTCGCGCGCACCCCCAACTTCGACCATTACCGGCAGCAGTATCCTCACACCGAACTCCAGGCCTCGGGCCGCGCCGTCGGCCTGCCGGAGGGGCAGATGGGCAACTCCGAGGTCGGCCACATGAACCTGGGCGCGGGCCGGGTGGTGATGCAGAGCCTCACCTATATCCAAGACCTCATCGAGCGGGGCGCCTTTTTCGAGAACGAGGCGCTCGATAGGGCCTTTGGCCTGGGCGAGGGCCGGGCCCTGCACCTGATGGGCCTAGTCAGCAGCGGCGGCGTCCACAGCGACCTCGGTCACCTCTTCGCGCTCTTGGAGCTCGCGGCGCGCAAAGGCGCCGGCCCCGTCTACGTCCACGCCTTTACCGACGGGCGCGACGTGCCGCCCGATAGCGGCAAGGGCTTTGTGAGCGAGCTCGAGGCCCATATCGGCGGGCTCGGCTGCGACGACGTGATGCTCGCCACCGTGAGCGGCCGCTACTACGCCATGGACCGCGACGGGCGCTGGGACAGGGTCAAGCTCGCCTACGACGCCATCGTCTGCGGCGAGGCCGACCATCAGGCGAGGTCCGGGGTGGAGGCGGTGCGGGCGGCCTACGAGCGCGGCGAGAGCGACGAGTTCGTCAAGCCGACCGTCCTGATAGACCCTTTGGGCAAGCCGCGCGGTCCCGTCAGCGACGGCGACTCGGTCATGTTCTTCAACTTCCGCGCCGACCGCGCTCGAGAGCTCTCCTACGCGCTCCTAAAGGAGGACTTCGGCGGCTTTACGCGCTGCCGGGTCTTGCGTGACCTCAACTACACCTCGCTGATGAGGTACGCCGACGACATCGACAGGCCTCACGCCTTCGAGCTGCCCAAGCTCGAGCTGGGGCTGGCCGAGGTCTTGAGCGCGCACGGCAAGCGGCAATACCACAGCGCCGAGACCGAGAAGTACCCGCACGTGACCTATTTCTTCAACGCCGCGCGCGAGGTCGTTTTTGAGGGCGAGGAGCGCCGGATGGTGCCCTCGCCCAAGGTGGCCACCTACGACCTCCAGCCCGAGATGAGCGCGCCGGAACTCAGCGAGGCCACCCTGGCGCGCCTGAGGACGCACGACGATGACTTCATCCTCATCAACTACGCCAACCCCGACATGGTCGGCCATACCGGCGTCCTGGCGGCCGCCGTCAGGGCCTGCGAGGCGGCGGACGAGGGCCTGGGCAGGATCGTCGGGGCGATTCTGGACAAGGGCGGGGCCGTCCTCGTCAGCGCCGATCACGGCAACGCCGAGGTGATGATCGCCGAGGGCGGCGGACCCCACACCGCCCACACCACCAACCCGGTGCCGCTCATCGTCGTGGGCGGGCCCGGAGGCCTGAGGCTGCGGGGCGGCGGCAAGCTGGGCGACGTCGCGCCGACCATCCTGGCGCTCATGGGCCTGCCCCAACCCGAGGAGATGACGGGGCGCTCGCTGCTCGAGCCGGAGGCCGGGCTCAGGGCGCGGTGACGGGCACGGTGATGGGCGCGGTGACGGGCGCGCGCTCGACCTCGAGCCTGAGGTTCTCGCCGCCGCGGAGCACGTCGAGGCGCGCGATACTCCCCCGCGGCCCCCTGGCCAGACCGGTAAAGGTATCTACGCCGATGCCCCGAACATCGGCGCCGTCGAGCATCAGGATCACGTCACCGACCCTCAGCCCGGCCCGCTCCGCGGGCCCGCCCGCGATCAGCTCGGTGACCTCCATGCCGAGCTCCCTGGGTTGGAACACGATGCCCAGGCCGACGTAGGTCTCGTCGCCAAAGGCGAACAGCCACTCGCTCGCTTCCGGCGCGGCGGCGACCCGCTCGAGAAAGAGCAGCGAGCCGTCGGACAACCGCTCGAGCCGGGCGACGATACTGTTCCAGCCCGGCTCGAGCGCGACGTCGACACCGTGTGCCCAGGCCTCGGCGCGGCAGAAACCGCTCACGTGAACCGGCTCGTCGGCGTAGGCGTAGGTCAGGTAGGCGTCTCCGGCCTCGTAAGCGAAATCCGGCGACTGGTGCCGCGCAAAGCCGAAGAGCTCGCCGTCGCGGTACACGACCAACTCGGTGATGAACAAGCCTCTGGCGTCCTCCGGCCTCACCAGCAAGCAGTCGTCCATGAGCGCGGCGACGCGCGACAAACTCTCCGCCTCGAAGTGAGCGGGCAGCTCGAGGCTAAAGGAGCCGTCCGCCGCGACCCCGCCCGTCGCCACAGCGTCCCCTTCGGCCCCGCCCGGCTGGGGCCGGGGCTCGCCGTAGAGCCAGACGGCAAGTGGGCCGGGCCGGCTGCCGCCTGCCGCGGCCCCGCCCCTTGCCACCCCGCCCCTTGCCACCCCGTCTCCTTCAGCGCGGCGCAGGTGGGGCCGGGCCTCGATGGTCGCCTCACCATAGACCCAGTTCAAGATGGTGCCGGACAGCATCAGCGCCGCCGGTGCCTCGTCTTGGGCCGGGTCTTGGGCCGGGTCTTGGGCCGGGTCCTGGGCTAGGGCGACCCCGGCCAGCGATAAGCAGATCGAGAGCGTCCAGGTCAAGAACATGATAGAGCGCTTCACAACGTTGCGACCTCCTTGACAAGTCTATCAGCGACAAGCCTATCAGCTTACGATAAGCGACGCCCGCGGGACCGACCGCAGCCCTTACCCGAATCTGGCCTCCAGCTCCTCGGCCGCCGGCTCCTTGCGGAACTGGTGCTCGTAGAGCACCCGGTAGAGCCCGCCCTCGTCCAGCAGAGCCTCGTGGCTGCCCTGCTGGACGATGCGCCCGGCCTCCAAGACGAGGATCTTGTCGGCGCCGCGGATCGTCGAGAGGCGGTGGGCGATGACGAAGGTGGTCCGCCCCGCCATCAGGCCGCTGAGCGCCTCTTGCACCAGCGCCTCGGACTCCGAGTCGAGCGAGCTCGTGGCCTCGTCCAGGATCAGGATGCGCGGGTCCTTCAAGATGGCCCGGGCGATGGCGACGCGCTGGCGCTGGCCGCCGGAGAGCTTGACGCCCCGTTCGCCCACCACCGTCGCGTAACCGTCGGGAAAGGCGGTGATGAAGGCGTGCGCGTTGGCCGCCTCGGCCGCGTTCTCGAGGGCTTCATCCGTGGCCCCGGGCCGGCCGTAGCGGATGTTCTCGGCGATCGTCCCCGAAAAGAGCTGCGTCTCCTGCGGCACGATGCCGATATGGCGGCGCAGCTCGTGCAGGCTCAGCTCGCGCAGGTCGACGCCGTCCAAGAGGATGCGGCCTTCCGTGGGGTCGTAGAAGCGGGGGATGAGCGCCACCAGGGTGCTCTTCCCCGCCCCGCTCGGCCCTACGAGCGCCACCACCTCGCCGGGCGCGGCCGTGAGCGTGATGTCCTTTAGGACATCCGTCTCGCCGCGGTCGCCGTAGCGGAAACGCACGCTCTCGAAGCGAACCCTGCCCTGGACCGCCCCCAGGCCGGCGGGCTTTTCGGGCTCGGTCAGGTCGCTCCGCTCGTCTAAGAGGTCGAAGATGCGCTGCGAGGCGCCGAGCGCCTCCTGGAACTGGCTGTAGAGGCCGGTGAAGCTACCCACCGCCCCGGCCACGAACAGCGTGTAGAGCAAAAAGGTGACCAGCTCGCCGCCCGTGATCGCCCCGGCCACGACCAGCCGGCCGCCGTACCAGAGCACCACGCTGACGCCGCTGAACATGGCGAAGATGACCCCGGCGATAAAGAGCGCCCGGAGCCGCGCCCGGCGCAGGGCCACCCGGTAGGACTCGCCGACGGCCGCCCCGTAGCGCCTCTTCTCGAGCCCCTCGGCGGTAAAGGACTGCACCACCCGGATGCCGACGAGCGCCTCCTCGGCGTTGGCGTTGGCCTCGGCCACGCGGTCTTGAAACAGGGTGCTGATCTTTCTCAGCCGCCGGCCGAAAAAGGCCGCCGCCAGGACGATGACCGGCACCACCGCCAGCATCAGGAGCGTCAGCCGCAAGTTGGTGATGAGGATGATGGCGACGCCGCCGACGAGCAGAAAGGTCTGGCTGACCAGTTGGGCCAGGGCCACCGACACGGCGTTTTGCACCACGGCCACGTCCGAGGTGAGCCGCGAGGTGATCTCGCCTATCTTGCGCGTCTCGAAAAAGCGCAGCGGCAGGCTGATGAGGTGCTCGTAGAGGGCGCGGCGCAAGTCGGCCACCACGCCCTCGCCGACGAGCGCCAGGAGGTAGGAGCGCAGGTAGTTGAAGACCGCCTGCACCGCGAAGATGAGCAGCAGCAAGAGGACGACGCGGTCGAGCCTCGCCAAGCTGTCGGCGCTAAAGACGGTGTCGAAAAAGCGCCCGGCGAACTGCGGAAAGACGAGGCTCAAAGCGCTCGAGACCGCCACCGCAAGGATGGCGACGGCGAGCTCGCGGCGGTAGGGCCGGGTGTAGCCGAGCAGGCGCTTAAACTGGCTCAGCTCGAGGGGGCGGCGGGGCTCATCCCCCTTGGATGGCAGGGCTCGAGGACGGGTGAACACGGCTCAGTCTACGCCCCGGCGGGTCTATGGGGATGTTACGAGCAGCAAGAGGGCTGCAAGAGCGCGAGGCTTCGGGATTGGCAAATCCATGACAACGGTTAGAATCGACCGCTTCGGCCGCGTCCTCATCCCCAAAGGGGTGCGGGAGCAGTTGGGGCTCGAGCCGGGGAAGCCCTGACGCTCGAGGTCAGGAACGGGCGGCTGCTGCTCGAGCCGGAGGAGCGGCCGGTGCTGGTGCGCAAGGGGCGGGCGCTGGTCTTCGATGTCCCTGGCCAGGACGACATTCGCGCGGCGCTCGAGCTTCGCTGAAAGGTCGGCTGCGCTGATGCAGGCAGCGGCGAGGGGCTCCTGCTACGATGTTCCTGCTACAGTGCTCCTATTTTGCTACAATGTTCCTATGTGGCGAAAACTTCAACGCAACGTGCGGCACCGTTGGGTCGGCGGCGTGTGTAGCGGCTTTGCCCGCTTTATCGGCCTGGACATCTTTCCCGTTCGCCTGCTCATCCGCTTTCTGTTCGTCGCCTTTGTGCCGATGTTCTGGTGGGTCTATTTGATTCTCTGGATCTTGCTGCCCGCCCAGAAGCTCTACGAGGCCGAGGAGGTCGTAGAGGAGCGGCCCAAGTCCGTCTATCGGCCGCAGGTGAGGGTCGAGGTGAGGCGGCTCGAGTTCGATGACGTGATCGAGATGACGCGCGACAAGGTCTCCGAACGGGTGTTTCAAAAGGTCAGCAGCATCGACGCCTCGGTGCGGGCGCTGCTCCCGCACTTGACCTGGTGGCGCAGCCTAGTGCGGCCGGAGTTGGCGGTGGTCAAGCGCTCGGCGCTCGAGTACTTCCCGCAGGCGCTCCAGCACTACCTGACCCTGCCCAGGGACTACGCTGAGAACCACAGCCTGATGGACGGCCGCACGCCCGAAGAGAAGCTCTTGGCCGACTTGAGCCTCCTGGAAACCACCCTCAAGAACGTGCTCGAGGGCGTCTACAACAACGAAAAGGCCAGCGTCCCCGCCGACCTCAAGCGCTTGGGCGAGCGCCTCGGCATGAACGACCCGCCCAGCGACGACATCGGCCGCACCCTCGACACCCTCGTCACGCGCGTCCGCGGCCGGGTGCCGGACGACATCCTCGCCAAGGTGATGAGCCTGCGCACCGCCATCACCGCGGTCGTGCCGCAGATCTCGGAGATGGGCGCGGGCACCACCCGCGAGGCCTACAACGTGCGCCAGACCGCGCTCGAGTACCTCCCCGACGCCCTCGACAAGTACCTGAGCCTGCCCGAGGGCTTCGCCGAGACGCACGTCCTCTCCAACGGCAAGACCGCCAAGGAGACGCTCTTAGAGCAGCTCGAGCTGCTCGATGAGACGATGAAGGACATGGTCGGCGACGTCTACCAGGAGGACGCCGATGCGCTCCTCATCCACGGCCGTTTTCTCAAGGAGAAGTTCGCCGGCCACAAGTTCACGCTGCCCGCGGACGAGGCGCCCGAAGGGATCAAGTTCCCCGAGGTGAAGCTACCCGAACGTGAAAAGGTGAGAATTAAACTCTGACCGCTGCGCGTTCGGGCGCTCCAAGACTTGCCCAGCCGTTGACTCTAGCAGCGCCAAGAAATCCTCGACCGTCATTTCCGTCAATGCCCACCACGAGTCGCGCCGCGTCCTTCAAGGGCGCCTGCTCCTCAGACGGCTGATCCGCCCCGTTCGAACCGCGCCAGCAGATACGCCGCGTCCTCACCGGACAGGTCCGGAATATAGTCTCTCAAGAACTCCCTCTCGAGGTGTGACAGACAGGGCTCTCCTTCGCGCAGCCGGCGGATGCAAGTGGGGTCACGCGCCAACAGGCGCCGCACCGCGTCGCGCGCCCGGGCGTAACTCGCCAGGTTGGTCAGAACCGGGACGCCCAGGTGCTCCAGGGTGTAGTCCTCCGCAAAGAGGGTGGCCAGACCCTCCTCCAGGTTGTTCGCCACACGCCGGCCGGTCGGCGACAGCAGGTGAACGACCTCGTGAGACAGCTGAAAGACGAGCCGCGGGACATCGCCTCTGGCCTCGAGTCCCAACTGGATCACCACGTGCTTGCGGTCGCCCGGATACCAGATCCGGGGGTAGGAGCGGACGAACTCCCAGCCCGCCAGGAAGTAGGAGGGGTCGCGGGGCCCGAAGCGCGCCTCCGCCTCGGCCAGGGCGTGCGAGATCCTCGAGGCGACCGTCCAGGTGTAGCCGTTTCCCTCGGGCAAGGGCGAGGCTATGATGGGATGCACCGCGGCTCAGGGCTCCAGCTCGTCGTCACACTTTGGGAGCGACAAGTTCTTGACGGCTTTCTTAAGCAAGCGGCTGGACCGCCAGGATGTGGCAGACTTCGATCCCGTCGTCCAGGTCTTCCCAGTAGATCGCGTAGCCATCCGGCTCGAGCGACCCGTTCGTCACACTCCAGCCTGTTCTCCCGGCACTATCACCGGCACCCCCAACCGCGCCAGCTTGCGTTCAAAGGTCAGCACCGAAGCGCCCCTTTGCCGCGCCAGCTCGCACAGGAGGACATCGGGATAGTCCAGCTTGCTTTGTGGATAGGCGATGAGCGCGTTGACTACCGCGGCTTCATCCACCACCTCAAATACCGCTAGCGAGAGCACCTTCCTTAAATCATGGGCGGCCTGAGCGGGAGTCATGGTGTAGATCTTACCCTCCAAGACGAAGATGGCTTCACAGATATGGGCGGGATGGATCACGAGCGCTTGCGGTGAAGGTGAGCGTTCCAGGGCTTCGAGGTAGGCTCGAGCCGCGTCATACATAGGGCTTGGGCTTTTGGTGATGAGCCGGAGCAGGATGTTGGTGTCACCCAAGTTGTTTGCATGCGCGATAGTGGAGACTAGCGCCCCTTGGCGCGCCGCTCACGGGCGGACATGCGTTCGGCTTGGAGGAGATCGTCACCTTCGAGGTCCGTTTTGGGTCTTCGGACAGCTAGCGCGTCCAAGACTTCGGCGGCTGTGCGCCGGGGTAGGAGCAGCAGCACGATGCGGCCTTCCTCTTCTACAAAGGCCACCTTATCGCCCTCTTGCAGACCGAATGTTTGGCGAACCTCTTTAGGAATGACCACTTGTCCCTTGCTGCTGATGCGAGACTGATGCATGATTTCATCTTACCAGAAATCTTCTGTAAGACAAAACCATCAAGTAATAAGACAAAACCATCAAGTAAGATGAGGATAGTGCCCTTATTGCCATGACCGCTATGCTGGGATGCTGGGGCAGGTTGTGCCTACCAGGACAGGCTTTGCTGGCGACGGAGGTCCTGCTGATGGTAGCTATGTCAGAGCTTCAGCTCGTCGTCCGGCCTCGGCAAGGTCAGGTCCCTGGTGGCCTCCTCGACCTGCTCGTCGCGGACGCGGTCCAAGTAGGTCCTGGCCTTGTCGATCTCGCCCGAAAGGGTGTCGACCGTCCGCCGCATGGTCTCCAGGGCCGCGCTCTTGTAGTCCGAGATGGTGTCCATCGCCGCGTAGACGTTGTTGAACGACCGCTGCAACTGCTCGACGTTGACGGTGGCGCTAGCGGCCTGGGTATGCACCTCGGTGGACTGCTTCTTGAGCATCTCCGAGGTGGACTCGATCAGGTTGCCGGTAGTCCTATTGAGCGCCGCGATCTGGTCCAGAACGAGCTTCTGGTTGGCGAGCCCCTGCGACACCGTCACGGCGGTCCTGAGGGCCGAGATGGTGGTGGTGGTGGCGCGGTCGACGCCCTTGACGAGCTCTAAGTTGTTCTTGCGCACCACGTCCAGGGCCAGGTAGCCCTGGATGCTGACCGCTAACTGCGTCTGCAGGTCCTGCAGCTTCTGGCGAACGTAGAAGAGCATCTCTTCCCTGACGACGCGGGCCTTTTCGGGCTCTTGCGCCTGGAGCTCCAGGGCTCTAGCCTCGAGCGCATCGTCGAGTTTCCTCGCCAGATAGATGTACTGCTGGAGCCGGTTCATGACGTCCCAGAGGTGCACCTTCTCCTGCTCGATGGCGGCGTTGTCCTTGCGCAGTTCGTCCTGGCCGTGAAAGAGCGCCTCGACGATCTTGTTGATGTGCTCCTGCGAGGACTGGTACTTGAGGAAGTAGTCCTGCACCCGGTTGCCCAAGGGGATGACGCCGAAGAGCCGCCGGGGCGAGAACAGGTCGCCCTGTCGCGAGGGATCGAGGCCTTCGATCACCTTGCGCAACTCGACGAGCGTCTGCGACACCTTGGATTTGCCGTCCAGGGCTCCCTCCTTGAGGGCGTGCATGGGGCGCTCGAGCATGCGGTTGGAGACGCTCGCGGCCTTGCGGATCTCATCGCTGCCCAGGTTGTGGATGGCCATCACCTTGGTCTGGAAGGCGTCGCTCGGCGCGGGGGTGCGGATCACGTTGTGGACGAAGGCTTCGATCTTCTCGTCGAGCAGCGCCTTCATGCCTTCGTCAAGCCGGATCATGCTCTCGGCCTCCTCTTTGGCCACGGGAGCGACCGCCTTGGGAGGGGTGAGCTCCTCGACCTGCGGGGGTTTCAGTTCTTCGGGCATCCTGGTCCTTTCCGTAGTAATCCGTAGTAGTAATCCGTAGTAGTAATCCGTAGTAGTAATCCATAGTGGTTGGTCTCGCTCGCCCCCACCAGGGGCTGGCCTTCTCCTGGCGTCAGGTTAGCATAGCCGACTAGGGCTGGTTGAGAGTAGCGTCCAACGCCGGCTGGCGAGGTGAGCCGGTATGATGGGGCATGACCCGCGAGACCCTTTACAACGGCGACTTTCTCACCCTCTACAGGCTGGACGGCCGCTATCTGGACGGCCACTACGAGGTCGTGGAGCACGGCGCGGCGGTCTGGCGGCAGGTCGCCGGCGGCGACCTCAACACCAGCGCGCTGGCGCTCGCCTACGCCCTGGGCCGGGCCGGCAAGCTCTGATGCAGGTCGTCTCGTCGCTGGGCGCGCTGGCGCTTAGGGGCTGCACCGTCTGCATCGGCGCCTTCGACGGCGTCCACCGGGGCCATCAGGCGCTCCTCTCCCGCGCGCGCGAACTGGCCGGCGCGAGCGGCGGTCCGGCGGTCGTCGTCACCTTCGACCCGCCGCCCAAGACGGTCTTTTTGGGGACGAAGTTCTTGAGCAGCCTCGAGGAAAAGCTCCACCTCCTGGCGGCGTTCGCACCCCGGGCGGTGGTCGCCGTGCCCTTCGACGAGACCTACGCCAAGACGCCCAAGGCGGCCTTTTTGGACGAGCTCCGCCGCCTGACGCCCACTGCCGTCGTCGTCGGCGAGGACTTCCGCTTCGGCCGGGGCCGCGAGGGCGGCCTCGACGACCTCAGCCACGTGGCCCCCAAGCTCGAGGTCTTCGGCCTCGAGCACCTGGGCGGCGTGCCCGTCAAGTCGTCGCTCATCCGCGCGCTCCTGATTGAGGGTGACGTCAGCGAGGCCGCGCGCTTTCTCGGCCACCCCTATATCGCCACGGGTACCGTCACCGCGGGGGACAGGCGGGGCCGCGAAATCGGCTTTCCTACCGCCAACGTCAGCCTCTCTCCGCTCAAGGCGCTGCCCCCCGGCGTCTACGCGGTGCGCGTGGACACCGAGAAGGGGCGGTTCGGGGGCATGGCCAACGTGGGCCCGCGGCCGAGCTTCCCGGGCGAGCCGCCCGCCTTGGAGGCGCACCTCTTCGACTTTTCAGGCGACCTCTACGGACGAAAGATCACCGTCACCTTCAAACATCTGCTGAGGGGGCAGAGGCGCTTTTCCGGTCTGGAGGAGTTAAAGAGCCAGCTTTCGGAGGACGAGCGGCAGGCCAGGGCGCTGCTGGCTTAGGCTTTATACTGGCTCATGCTCATCTACGGAAAACAGGCGGTGATGGAAGCGCTTACGGAGGGCAGCGTCCTGCGCGTCATCCTGGCCCGCGGCCTCCAGCCGGGTACGCAGCGGGCGGTCGAGAGCCTGGCCCGCAAAAAGGGCGTCGAGGTGGACCTGGTCCCCCGCATCAAGCTCGATACCGAGCTGAAGACCACCCGCCACCAGGGGATCGCCGCCGAGCTGCCCGAGCTCAGCTTCGCCGAGCCCGAGGCGCCCTTCAAGCTGGCCGAGCACCGCGGTGAAGCGCTGCTCCTGGTCCTTCTGGACGGCGTCAGCGACCCGCGCAACTACGGCGCCATCATCCGCAGCGCCGAGGCCCTGGGCGCCCACGGCCTGGTCATCGAAGAGCGGCGCAGCGCCCCGCTGTCGGCCGTCGCCGTCAAGGCCTCGGCGGGTGCCGCCAGCCACATCCCCCTCCTGCAGGTCAAGAACCTGCCCCGCTTCATCGACGAGATCAAGGCGCGGAACGTGTGGATCTACGGCTCGCACTTGGGCGCCACCAACACCCCCTTGGAGCTCGACTGGCAGCGCCCGGTAGCCCTGGTGATCGGCTCCGAGGGCGGCGGCATGCGGCGCCTCGTGAGGGACAAGTGCGACGAGACGGTGAAGATCCCCATGCGCGGCCGGGTAGGCTCGCTGAACGCCTCGGTGGCAGCGGGCATCCTGCTCTACGCCGTCTCCTCGGCGCGCTACGGCGGAGAAGCTTAGCCGGGGCGTCCCGCCGCGATTAGCAAGGCGTCCAGGAGGCTGGAGGCGCGGAGGATGACCTCTTCGCCTCGAGCTCCTCGCCGGGAAACCATCAACTGCAGGATTTCTTTAACTTCAACCGCCCTCAGGGTTGTGCGACTTGCCTCTGAATCAGCAATCGCCTGAATCAGCAACCACCTTGCCGAAGCGTCGCCACTTCTCTCAATCTCGCTTAGGGTGAGCTCGCTTAGGGTGAAACCTCAGGGAGCATGTCCGCGCCCTTAGCCTTCTCGACGCTATCTATGCTATAGTCCTTGGACTTGTCTTTTGAACCCGACGCGGTTCCCAAGACCCTGAGGGCTAGCTCTGAGACTTAGACGGTAAGCTTTAGACGGTAAGATGCAGAAGAAAGGAGAAGAGGATGAAACGCACCTATCAACCCAACCGCCGCAAGCGCGCCAAGACGCACGGCTTTCGCGCGCGCATGGCGACGGCCGCCGGGCGCAAGGTTCTTAGCCGCCGCCGCGCCAAAGGCCGTGCGCGCCTGTCGGTATCCGATCGCTAAACGCCGAGCTTGGCCAGCTAGCTCCGCTCTCGCTCAAGGGAGACCGGGCTTTTCAGCGTGTCCGCAAGGGGCGAGCCGGCCACGCCAAACTGCTAAGCTTGCGCTGGATTGGTAACCGAGAAGGTCAACTGCGGGTGGGCATCGTGGTCAGCAAAAAAGTCGGCAAGGCGGTGGTTCGTAACCGGGTCAGGCGGCGTCTCCGCGAGGCGCTCAGGCTCAAGGTGCAGGGGCTCAAGGTGCAGGGGCGCGGCCTCAGCGTGAGCGCGGCCGACCTGGTGATCATCGCCCGGCCCGAGGCGGCGCTGGCGGGCTACTCTGAGCTCGAGCACAACCTCGAGCACGCGCTCAAGAAGAGCGGGCTGTTGGCATGAACCCGCTTCAGCATCTGCTGGTCGCGCCCATCCGCTTCTACCGGCGCTTCTTGTCCCGGCTCAAACCCACGCCGACCTGCCGCTTTTATCCGAGTTGCAGCGCCTACGCCGTCGAGGCGATCAGCGGCCACGGCGCCCTCAAGGGGCTCCTGCTCACTAGCTGGCGCCTGATAAGATGCAACCCCTTTCATCCTGGTGGTTTCGACCCCGTGCCCCCGGCGTCCGCCGCGTTCTCTCCCAACCGCCCTCTCCCGGAGGAATCTTGATACGCAAGCTTATAGTCTTATTTGTCATGATCGTCGTGATCGTTATGAGCGCGGCCTCGGCCCGCGTCGAGTTCGACCTGCAGACGATCCACGCGAGCGAGCTCCGTGAGCTCGAGCGCTTCGCGGTCAACTGCGAGCAGCCCGCGACGGCCTCGTTCTGGTGCTCCAACCAGGGCGAGACGCTCCAACTCGTCACCACCAAGGGCATCGACGTGCTCTTCAACGACGCCGGTGAGATCGTCGCGCTCTATTCCAAGCCGCAAAAGGGCGCCGACTTGGGTCGCAACTACAACCTGAGCGACGGCCAGAACCTGATCCCCGCCGACTCTACCGTGCCGGGTGGCGCCGTCCTCATAGGCGGCCTCTACAGCATGCCCGAGGACGCCCGCTCCGAGTGGCGCCAGGTGGCCGAGACGCAGCTCCAGGGCTCTTTCGAGTACAGCGTCGGCGACTACCTGGTCAACAAGACCATCGCCGTCTACTTTACCCAGCAGACGATGGACGTGAGCTTCACGGTGCCCAGAGACGCTGCGACCAGGGGCGCTGCCGCGGACGACGAGGTGGCAGGGGAAACTACAGCGGAAACCACAGGAGAAACCACAGGGGAAATCCAGGTCCAGTACGTCATGCCCGGCGTCGCCCGGCAGACGACGCCGACCATCAAGGTGGGCCAAGCTGGCCAGTACAGCCTGAACCCGGTCAGCGCGGCTATCGCCAACCCCAGCTATATCTCCTTGCAGACCGCCAACAACAACCGCGATCACGCCCTCATCATGCGGCCCGTGGCGCAAGACGGCGAGCTCGCCGCCATGTCCTTGCCGCCCCGGCAAATAGCCATGATGAAGACGCTCGAGGGGGGCGAACAGAGCGTGAGCTTCGACCTGCAGGTCTACGGCGGCCGCAACGAGCTGGTCCGCTACCACCAAGAAGGCTACCGCGATCTGCCCGGCCTGTTCGAGCCCAACCTCCTGGGCCGCCTGTCCTTGGGCATCATCATGGTGCTCGAGGCCATCCACGGCGTGGTGCTGAGCTGGGGCCTGTCGATCATCGTCCTGACCCTGCTCATTCGCATCCTCATCTGGCCGCTCATCGCCACCCAGACGAAGTCGATGGTCGGCATGCAGCAGATCCAGCCCAAGATGCAGGCCTTGCAGAAAAAGTACAAGGACAACCGCGAAAAGCTCACCCAGGAGACGATGAAGCTCTACAAGGAGGCCGGCGTCAACCCGGCCGGCGGCTGTCTGCCCATCTTCGCGCAGATGCCCATCTTCATCATGCTCTGGCAGGTCTTCATGAACTACGAGTTCGCCGAGGGCTTTCTCTGGGTCCCCGACCTGGGCCTCTACGACCCCACCTACATCCTGCCCATCCTCTACATCGGCGTGATGGTGGGCTACTCGTTCCTGATGGCCAAGGGCAACCCGCAGTCGCTCAAGATGCAGCTGATGATCAACCTGGTCTTTATCTTCTTTATCATCCGCTTTCCGGCGGGCGTGACGCTCTACTGGGTGGCCTCGATGCTGGTGCAGGTCTTCCAGCACTGGGTGATCCAGCGCCAGATGGCCGTTCCGGTGCCGGTCAAGGCCAAGCCGCAAGGGAGCAAGTAGCCAGGGAGCAAGTAGCCAAGAGACAGAGTACAGGGGTCAGGAGCCGGAACATTCTGGATTCTGACTCCTGACTCCTGTATTCTCTGGTATGGCTGACGATCATCTGGACAAATACCTCGAGAACCTCGGCATCAGCATGGAGGAAGAGGAGACTCCCGCGAGCCCACGGGACTACGGGGAACAGACCTTGGAGGGGGGCGAGGGCGAGGAGGCGTCGGCAGCCGCCACAGACGCCACAGACGCCGTCGCGCGCTGCGAAACCTTCCTGGTGAACCTGCTCCTCAACATCGACCCCGCCTACGCCGTCGAGGTCTCCGGGGGCGCCTCGGGTGAGCTCTTCGCGGACATCTACGGCGGCGATCCGGGCAAGATCATCGGCCGGAACGGCCGGACGCTCTCGGCCCTGGAGTACCTCACCAACACGGTGGTCAACCAGGGCGAGGAGAGCCGGCGCCTCCGCGTCAACATCGACGTGGGCGGCTACAAGCGCCGCCGCGACGACCGTCTCGTCAACACCGCCCGCAAGGCCGCCGCGCGCGTCCGCAAGACGGGTTTCGCCGTCGAGCTCGAGCCCATGAGCGCCGCCGAGCGCCGGGTGGTGCATATGGAGCTCGCCGACAACGTTTACGTCTACAGCGAGTCCACGGGCGAGGGCAAGGACCGCCGGCTGGTCGTCAAGCCGCACTAGACCCCAATACCTCGCCTGATCCCGGAGACGGCCAGAGACCTATACGCGCGCTTTGGCGGTCACAGCCTAGTAGCGGCGCGGATTACCGGACCGCGGCGTCTCCGGTCAGGCTCGCCTCGAGCTCGGCCCAGGCCGGATAGCGCCGGGGATCGCTGGCGATGGCGAGGCTGGCCGTATGAACGGCCAGGGTGACAGCGTCCTGCCAAGGCCGCGCCCGCTTCAACCCGGCCAGAAAACCGGCGTTGAAGCTGTCCCCGGCGCCGACGGTGTCCACCACCTCGACTTGCGGCGCGGCGACCGTGACGAGCTTACCGTGCTCCAAAAAGCCCGCGCCCTCTCTGCCGAGTTTGACGATCGTCCGGCCAGCGAGGTGAGGGTTGAGCTGGCTCAAGCAGGACGCGACCTTTCGCTCGCCCGTCAGCGCTTCAGCCTCCTCGAGGTTGGGCAGGAAAAAGTCGCAGTGGGGCAGGAGGCCAAAAATTTCCTCCTTGACCGCCTCCGTCCAGCCCTCGGTGGGCCAGCCGGTGTCGAGAAGCGTAAGGACGCCGCGCCGCCGGGCGCTAGCCATGAGGTCAAGGGCCTCAGCGCGCAGGCCGGGAAGCAAAAAGTAGCCGCTCACCAGCAGCAGGCTGCCCGCCGCGGCCGTGGTCGCGGCGTCATGAACCGCTCGCGCGTCGAAATCCCTGAAATGGCCGAGATGGCTCAAAAAGGTGCGCTGTCCGCCGGGGTGAGAGATGCCGACGGTAAGCGCGGTCTCGCCCGACGAGCGCTCGAGGGTGCAACCGCGCCTCGCCAGCTCCTCGTAAAGCCAGTCGCCGAGCACGTCGCTGCCGACGTTGGCGAAGTAACTGGCCTCGGCGCCCAGGGCGGTCAGAGCCAGCGCGGTGTTGCCCAGGGCGCCGCCTACGCGCAGGGCGTACTGCGCCACCTCGACCTCGGTGCCGGCCCGCGGCCACGGCGCCAGCCGGCCCATCAGCACGTCCACGTTGACGTTCCCCGTCACCATGAGCCGCACGCGCGCCGAGCCGGCCTGCTCGGTCTCGGCTCGCCCGGCGTCGGCCATACTCAGCCCTTGACCCCGGAGAGCACCACGCCCTCGATGATCTGCTTCTGGAAGACGGCAAAGACGAGCAAAACCGGAAACACCGATAGCGACGCGCCGGCGGTGATCAGGTTCCACTGGCTGCCCGCCTCGCCGGAAAAGAGCGCCAGGCCCACCGGCAGGGTGTACATCTCCTGGCTCTGGGTGACGATGAGCGGCCACAAAAAGGCGTTCCAGTTGCCCAAGAAGGTTAGAATGGCCAGGGCCGCGAGCGTGGGTTTGACGAGCGGCAGGGCCACGCGCCAGAACACGCCGAATTCGGAGAGGCCGTCGATGCGGGCGGCGTCCAGGAGGTCGTTCGGCAGCGTTTCGAAAAACTGCCGCATCAAAAACACCCCAAAGGCCGTCATCAGGCCCGGGAAGAGCAGACCCCAGTAGGAGTTGGTCCAGCCGTACTGCGCGGAGGTCGCGAACCAGGGGATGACCAGCATCTCGGTGGGCACCATCAAGGTCGAGAGGATGAGCACGAAGATGACGGGCTTGCCCGGGAAGTCGAGCTTGGCGAGGGTGTAGCCGGCCAGGGAGTCGAAGACGAGGACCGAAAGGGTGGTTATGCCAGCGACCAGGAGGCTGTTCCAGAACCACTGGCCGAAGAGGTAGTCGAAGAGGATGATGCGGTAGTTTTGAAGCGTCGGCTCCCGGGGCAAGAGCGTCAGGTCGAAGACCTCCGGCAGGGGCTTGAGCGAGGTGAGCAGCATCCACACGAAGGGAAAGAGGGTGATGAGCGAGCCCAGCGTGAGGACCAGGTAACTCAGAAAGGACTTGGTGCGCATCAGGTTTCCACCTTAAATAAATACCCGCTTAAACTTCAACACCTCAGTACTCCACCTTGCGGCCGATGACGCGGAGCTGAACCAGGGTGATCAGCAAGATTATCGAAAAGAGCAAGACGGTGATCGCGGCGGCGTAGCCGAACTGAAAGCGGTCGAAGGCCATCTGGTACATGTAGAGCACGATGGTGAGCGTGCTGGTGAGCGGCCCGCCGGGGTCGCTGAAGTTGAGGTTGACGACCTGGGTAAAGAGCTGCAGAAAACCCGTTGCCGGCGAGGCCGTGGCGATAATGACCGAAAAGACGATGATGGGGTTTAAGAGCGGCAAGGTGATGTGGCGGAAGAGCTTCCAGGGGCCGGCGCCGTCGATTCTGGCGGCCTCGTAGTACTCGCGGGGGATGCCCTCGAGCCCGACTAAAAAGAGCACCACCTGAAAGCCCAGGTACTGCCAGACCACCACCGCCGTGACCGTCGGCAGGGCCTGCGAGGGGCTGGTCAGAAAGGGTTGGGTGGGCAGACCGAGCATCGCCAAGATCTCGTTGACGATGCCCAAGTTGGGCGAGAGCATGAGGCTCCAGGCCCAGGCCACCGCCACCGCCGGGGTGACGTAGGGCGCGAAGTAGATGGCCCGGAAGAGGCCGCGCGCCCGGCGCACGGTCTGCAAGAGCAGGGCGATCACCAGGCCCAAGAGGAGCTGAGCAGGCACGCCAATCAAGGTGTAGAGCAGGGTGTTGAGCAGCGCGCGGTGCAAGCGGACGTCGCTCAGCATGCGCTCGTAGTAGTCGGTGCCGACAAAGACGCGCTGAGCCGGGTCCACGTGCCAGGTGCTCAAGGAGAGCTGGAAGGACTGCAAGGCCGGCCAGATGCGCACCAGCAGGAAAAAGGCCAGGGGAACGGCCAGAAAGGCGTAAGCCCAGAGGGCCTGCCGCTTGGCCAGGGTCAGTCGCATGGGCTCGGGCTTCGAGAGCAGGTCACGTTTACCTCGGAGGCGTCGCAAGATTGCGGCGAGATAAGGGCAAAAATAAGGTAAGCCACATCGGGGCTCGAGGCGTTTTCAGCTCGAGCCCCGATACGCTAGTCTTGGCCTTGCCAGAAGCTGTCCAGGAGTTGCTGCTCTTCCTCGGCGGCCTGACGCAGCGATTCCGCGGGTTCAACCCCCTGGAGGATGACGCGGTTGATCATGTCCAGGGTGATGCGGCGCTGTTCGGTCTCGTCCGCGAAGAAGGTGGCGTGCGAGTAGGGCAGCGCGGCCAGAAAGGGACCCAGGACCGGGTCCTCGGCGAGCGCCGGATCTTCGAGCAGGGCGCTGCGCGCGGGCAGTTCGCCGACGTTCTCGAGCCAGAGCTGCATCGCCTCTTCGGAGGTGATGAACTCCAGGAAGCGGATCGAAGCCTCGAGCCTGTCGCCGGTCGCCAGCGGGGTGAGGCCGTGCATCCAGAAGGAGCCGAAGTTGGACCTCTCGCCGCCCTCCTCGAGGACGGGCAATTCGGTGACGCCCCAGTCGAAGCGGGCGTTGCTGCGGACGCCGTCGATGGCGAAGGAGCCGTCGACCATCATGCCGATGCGGCCGGCCAGGAAGCCGTCGCGGTAGTTGCCGCGCCCCGGAAAGAAGTCGGGCGTGCCGATCTGGTCTTCGCTGACCCAGTCGGTGTAGAACGTCAGGGCTTCGGCGCCCTCGGGGCTGTCGTAGCGGACTTCGCGGTTGTCGTCGCTGTAGGGCGGGGTGCCGAACTGCCTAAACAGCACCTCGCGCAGCAGGTGGTGGTCCTGACCGTCGGGCGCCACGCCGTAGCCGATCATGGTGTAGCGGTCGCCGCGCCGGACCGTGATCGCTTGCGCGACCTCGATGAACTCGGCCCAGGTGCTGGGCGGCGCCTCGACGCCGACATCGTCAAAGATGTCCTGGTTGTACCAGAGCGCCAGGCTGCGCACGCCGGTCGGCAAGGCCCAGTAGCGGCCGTCCAGCTTGGCGGCCTGCACCATCGGGATGAACTCGGCCTCGATCACCTCGGTCGGGAAGTGCTCCTCGGGCAGCGGCTGCAGGTAGCCGGCTTCCTGCCACGCCGGCAGCCAGCCGTAGAAGAGGTTGATGACGTCGGCACCCTGACCGGCTGGGATCGAGGTGGCTACCTGCTGGGGGTAGGCTTCATAGGGGAAGGTCTGGTGCTGCACCCGGATACCGGGGTTTTCAGCCTCGAACCTCTCGATAAGCTGGTCTATGGTATCGACCTTGCTGGCGAAGTCATACTGCCAGTAGGTGATGGTGACCTCCTGGGCCAGGCCGAGACCGCCGAGGAGGAGGCCCGCCGTGGCGACAAACGTGGCGACAAACGTGCCGAAAAACTTCAGGTAAAACTTCATGCAAAACTTCATACTGTGTCCTTTCCAGGCGTCATGAGCAGGAAGGCTCGCGCCTCTTTGAGGTGTGCTTGCAGCTCCTTGAGCTGATCGCGCGTTTCGCCTAGTCGGTGTCTCGCTTGCTGGATATGCTTGTGGACCACCTCCGGTGCGGGCCCCCCCAGGCCGCTTCTGCGGCGCACGAAGGCTAAGGGATCGAGTGCCTCTTGGATTTCGGCGACCGCTAAAGCTGGGCCGCCGAGGGCAGACAGGTCTTCGGGCGTGGCGCTTTGCGGGGTTCTGCCGAGCGTCCTCAGCTCCCTTACCAGCAGGCCCACCAGCCGGTGAGCCTGCTGAAAGCTCAGCTTGTGGCGCTGGGTGAGCCAATCGGCGAGTTCGGTCGCGGTGGTGTCGGTGGCGCGCGCCAGCTCCGCCAACCTCCGACGGTCGAAGTCGCCCTCGGCCACGCAGGCGGTGAGCAGGGCGACCCCTCCTTCGAACTGGATAAAGAGCGACATGATCGCGCCCTGGATGTCGGGGCCGAAGTCGTTGAGGTCGCCGTAGGGAATGTTGTGGCTCGAGTAGAGCACCGTCTGGCTTCCGCCCAGGGCCCTCGAGAAGCGGGTGCGGGCGTGCTCGAGCGCGATGGGGTTGCGCTTTTGCGGCATGATCGAGGAGCCTTGGACCAGCGTGTCGGGAAGTTCGAAGAGCCCCTGCGAGGTCCACGAGATGAGATCGCAGACCAGGCGCGAGAGGTTGAGGGCCACGCTCTGCACCACGCTTACGAACTCGACCTGCCAGTCGGACGAGGCCACCGCGTCATAAGAGTTGGCGACCGGGGCGGCGAAGCCGAGGAGCCCGGCGGTGTAGGCGCGGTCGAGCGCGTAGGAGCTGCCGGCGAGCGCGGCCGAGCCCAAGGGACAGGTGTTGAGCCGACCATAGGCGGCCAGCAGCCGCTCGAGATCGCGCTCGAGCACGCCGTCGATGGCCGCCAGATAGTGTGCCACCGTGGTCGGCTGTCCCGGCTGGTGGTGGGTGTGGGCGATAAGCAGCGTGTCCAGGTGGGCTTCGGCCTTGCCCAGCACCTCGGCGCGGAGCCCGCACAGCTGGCCCCCCAGGGTGAGGAGAAGCTCGCGGGTGCGCATCTTGTAGACGGTCATGTCGAGGTCGTTGCGGCTCAGCCCCAGCCGCAAAAAGCTCACCGCCTCCGGGCCCAGCTCGGCCTCGAGCCAGGCGCTAAAGGCGAAGTAGAGGTCGGGCACCTCGGGCGCGTAGGCGGGCACGGCTTCCTGGCGAAGCCGCGCCAGGGCGTGCTCGAGCGCGCCGATTTTAGCGCGGTTCTCCTGCACCCAGGCGTCCGGCAGCCGCCCCACGGTGCGGACGTGGGCGGTCATGGCGTCGAGCAGGTGATAGGCCAGGTGCTTGCCGGCAAAGGCGTAGTCGGGCATCAGCACCTTGTCTCTATAAACCGTATGCCAGAGCATGCTCACCTCCTGCCGGCGCGCGCGAGGCGCAGAGTTCCTGCTCGAGCCCGTCGAGCGCCAGGCGCGCCACCCCGCGCAGGGCGGCGTCCGGGCCGAGCGCAGCGGGAGCGATCTTGAGGGAGAGCGGCGAGCGCCAGCCTGCCTGCAGCCGCGCGATGAGCCGTTCGGCGCCTATAGGCCAGGCGATCACCACCAGTTCCGGGTTGAGCAGGCAAGTGAGGTTGTGAAGGATCAAACCGAGGTCGTCGGCGAAGGTCTCGAAGGCTTGCCGCGAGGCCGCCCCCTCGAGCTGGAGATGACCGGCGGAATCGCTGAAAGCGGGAATGAGCTCGAGCAGGTGCTGCTCGAGGGGGCCAGGAATCCCCAGATTTATTTTGGCGGGCACCGCGACGTGCGGCAGTATGCTGTAGCCGATCTCGCCGGCGGCGGAGTCGGCACCGCGGTAGAGCCGCCCGTCGATGACCAGGCCCGCGCCTATGCCGCTGCCGATGGCGACGTAGAGGACGTGGTGGTGGTGGCGGCCGCTGCCGTAGTGGAGCTCGGCGATCGCCAGGGCGTTGACGTCGTTCTCGAGCACCGCCTCCAGCCCGGTTTCCCGGTGGAGCTTTTCGGCAAGGGGATAGTCGTCCCAGCCCAGGGCCGGGGCGAGGCGGACATGGCCGCTCCGAGGCGCCACGACGCCGGGAACGGCGACCGCCAGCCTGGCGATGTTGGTGCCCGTCCGGCTGTGCCGCGAAAGAACCTCACCCAACCAGGTGAAGAGCGCGTTCTCCGAGCCGGGGGCAAGTTTTGGGCCGTCGAAGCTGCCCTGCACCGCACCCAGCAGATCGATGGCCGCACCGCGCGCGTGGTTGCCGCTCAGGTCCAAACTGAGGACGTGGCGGGCGTCCGAGACGAAGCGCACGAGTTGCGCCGGCCGCCCCCCGGCGGAGTAGGCCTGGCCGACCTCGGCCGCTAGGCCGGCGGCGACGAATCCCTGGACGATACTGGCGACGGTAGGAGCGCTCAGGAGCGTGGCCCGGGCGATGTCGGCGCGGCTGAGCTTCCGGTTCGATTGCAGGATGCGGTAGACGCTCAGCCGGTTCAGCTCGCGCACATGACCGTTTTGTAAAGGCTCCATCTTCATAGGCTTCACGATATGCCGGTCCTCACCTCTGGCGCTACAGCTGCCGCTTTTTAAAACTCTCTTAAAAAGAGTATAAAAAAACGGCGTTGCCCTTGTCAAACCCCGGTCCCGTCAAACACCCGGTCCCGTCAAACATCCGGTCTTGATGATCTTCCCGCGCCCCGCGGGCCTTGGCGAGCTCGGCGGCCGGTTCAGTGATGATGCGCATGCTCGAGTTCTCCGGGCCTCAGCGGCAGCCGGTCGCCGCGAAACAAGAAGGCCGCGATGAAGGTCGTCAGGGGAACCGCCAGGATCAGCCCGATCGAGCCGACCAGGGTATGCACCACCTCCACCGCGACCGGCTCGACGTTCAGCGCCTGCGGCAGGCTGGTCGCCTGCAACCGCAAGAGGACCAGGAGGGGCAGCGCGGCGCCGGTGTAGGCGAGCACCAGCGTGTTGACGAGCGAGCCGATATGGTCGAGGCCGACGTTCATCGCGCGCGCGTACAGCGCGCGCATGCCGAAACGCGGGTTGGCGTGGGCGAGCTCGCGCACCACGCTGGCCTGCACGATGGTGATATCGGTGAGCGCTCCGAGCGCGCCTATCAAGAGCCCCGCCAAGATCATGCCCTTGAGGTTGACCTGCGCCGCCGCGAGGTTGATGTAGATAGCCTCGTGGCTCCCGAAGCCCGTCAGCCGCGCCAGGTCGACGAAGTAGAGCCCGATCGCCATGGTGACGACGACCGCCGCGAAGGTCCCGACGAGCGCCGCGGTCGTGCTCCAGGAGACGCCGTGCACGAAGTAGATCGCCAAGACCAGTATCGTCCCGACGCCCAAGAGCGAGACAAGCACCGGGCTGTAGCCCGCGAGGATCCCCGGCACCACGAAGCCCACCGCAATCGCCAGGCTGCACGCCGTCGAGATGAAGGCGCGCAAGCCCTTGGCGCGCGCGACCACCACCGCCACGACCAGAAAGAGGCCCACCAGCCAGTAGAGACTCGGGCGGCGCACCCAGTCCGACACGAGGTAGCGCCGCGCGCCGCCTTGATCGCGCTGGTAGTAGAGCTCGACGCGCTCTCCCGCCTGAAACTCGGGCAGGCCCGTCGCCCCAGCGGCCGCGCCGAGCTCGGCCTGCACCACATCGCCGCCGGCAAGCCGCACGACCGCTACCCGCAACTCGTGGTCGGCGCCCACGATTCGGCCTTCGGCGTAGCCTTCGTCCGGCGTCTGCGCGAGCGCAAAGCCGAAAAACCCCGCCAGCAACCACAGCAGTACCCTGCCGCGCGCGCCCTCCAGGCCACGGCTCACGGGTAATCGGCTCATGGGTAATCGGCTCACGGGTAACCGGCTCACAGGTAATCGACTCACAGGTAATCGAGCGGGCTTTCCTGCGTCGCCTGGTACGCCGGAATGAGCGCCGCGAGGAGTCCGAGCGGCAAGAGCAGCAGCACCCGCCCGACGAGCGCCGGTTCAAAGTCCGGCGGCGGCAAGACGAAACCGAGTGCCGCGCCGAGCACACTCCCGCCCAAGGCGGCGAAGCCGTAACTGAGGCCGACGCCCAAGGCGAGGCCAAGGCCGATGGTGAGGGCCGTCTCGAGCAAGACCAGCGTGAAGATGAGCGGGCGGCTCGCCCCCAGGGTGCGCAACAGCGCCACCGACCTGCGGCGCTCGAGCGCGCCCGCGTAGAGGTTGAGCCAGATGGTGAGGGCCGCCAAGACCAAGACCAGGAGCGAGAGCGCCGCATAGGCCGCCTGGCCCTGCGAAACGAAGCCGCGCAGCTGCGCGAAGACCGCGCCGGTGAAGACCGCCTGCGCGTCCGGGCTGGCGTTCACCTCCTGCGCGACCGCGTAGTAGTCGCTCAGCCGCTCGGCGGTGTAGAGGATGGCGGTGACGCCGCGGCTCGCCGGGTCGAACTGGCCGTGGACCAGCCACAGCGACTCGAGGTCGACCAGGACCGCCTGATCGACGGGGCCGCCGGTCGGCTCGAGGACGCCGACCACGGTGTACTCCTCGGCGTGCTGGAGGCCCGCGGTCCAATCGTCGCCCGCGGGCACCCCGGCGTCTTGGTGGAGGCGCGCCAGCTCGCTGCGCAGCTGCCGGCGCAAATCGAGGCGCTGGGCTTCGTCCCCAGCCTCGCCCACCTGAGCTTGCAGGCGCCGGATCTCCTCGCGAATCTCGCGCTGGGTGGCGGGGTGGACATGGGCGTGCGCGGCCCCCTCGAGTTCGGGAATGTGCACGTGCCCGTGGGTGGTGCCGAAGGCGTCGCCAAGCCCGAGGCCCATGGCCTGCGCGACGCGAGCGCCCAGGACCGCCTGGAAGGGGAGCGCGAACGCCTCGCCCTGGCGCAGGCGGAAGTAAGGAGCTGCGCCCTGCTCGAGGCGCAGCGAAAAGAACTCGGCCGTGGTGCCGACCAAGGGATAGCCGCGGACGTTGTCGCCAAAGCCGAGCGGCACCGCGCGGACCGTGCGCGGGTCGTCGGCGAGCGCGCGGTAGCGCGCGTAGGGAAGGTTGCCGATCGGCACGTCCAGATAAAAGAGGCTCGACAGGACCGCCTGGGTGGGGCTGCCCTTGGCGGTGACGAGCAGGTCGAAAACTTGCACCGCCTCGGTGGCGCCGCGGTCGAGCTGGCGCAGGGTGAGCGGCACCACCAGCGCGATGGCCGTGGCGAGCGCCACCACCCACACCGTCAGGAACGTCGCCAGCGCGCGCACCCGCAGGTTGCGCAGGCCGATCCAGAAGATCACCGGGCCACCTCGATGCGGCGCTCAAAGGCCCCGACGACCCAGGGATCGTGCGTCGCCAGCAGCAGCGTGGCCTCCAGGTCCCGGGCGGTCTCGCGCAGCAGCGCCAATGCCTGCTCGGCGCGCGGACGGTCCAGGTGCGCGGTGGGCTCGTCCGCCAGCAACAGTCCCGGCCGGTGCGCGACGGCGCGCGCCAGGGCCACGCGCTGCCGCTCGCCCGTCGACAGCCGCCTCGGCAGGTGGCGCAGGCGCTCGCCGAGCCCGAGCC
>JALZLY010000288.1 GCA_030858465.1 Deinococcota bacterium | reverse complement strand
TGAACTTGGGAACCCAGCGCGTACCCGCGCCGTCGAAGACGATGGCAACCTCGTCCCCCGCCTCCTTGAATTCTCTGGCGGTCTCGAGCGCGTTCACCGCGCGCCCCAGGTCCCCATGTGTTTCCGTGTCCGCCAAAACTACGACGGCAATCTTGAGCATCAGGTACCTCCTTAGATCCCTTTTTACTCCGCCGACACAAGGCTATCGGTAAAAGGATTGACGGACGCGGTGCGCGTAGCCTGCTCTGCTCTCACAGCGCGGGTTGTTGGCGCGGTAGCCGCATCAGCCCGTATCAGTTAGCGGTGTCGCTGTAAACCTTGCGGGGTGCCCAAGGGTGCTTTAGGCTGGTGATGAGAACATCGGAAGCCGAGGTCGTGATCATGAAACCCTGGTTCATCAGAGATACGGATTTCACCCGAGTGGTCAGCGAAGAGGACAGGGCAACCTTCATGCGCGTCTGTCCGGACAGGCGCTACCAAAAGGGCGACACGATTTTCCGTATGGGCGATCCGGCGACCGACATGCACGTCATCGCTGAAGGGCAGGTGAAACTGGTCAGCCCCACCGCGAGCGGCCAGGAGCGCATCCTGGCCATCTGCGGCCCTTTCAACTTCATCGGTGAGGCGTTCTTGCTGGAAGAAAGCCATTACCGCGTTGACGCCGTTGCCCTTACCGACGTGACCACCTGCCCCATGAGCCGCGAGCAGTTTCTGCAACTTTCGGTAACAGCCCCGACCTTCGCCCTGAGCTTCGCCGAGATCCTCGCCAGCCATCTCTTCCACTGCCGTCAGCAACTCAGCGACGGCTACGACCCTATCAAGTTCCGTGTGGTCAAGGTGCTTATCGAGCAGGCACACCGCTTTGGCGAACAGGTCGGCGATACAGACTGGTGTGAACTCCGCACCGAGCTCAAGCACGAGGAGATCGCCTCGATCATCTCAGGCACCCGCGTTGCCGTGACCATGGCCTTTTCGGAGTTGCGCGAGGAGGGGCTAGTCGAAGGGAGCCGTGGCTCTTACCGGCTTTACATGCCCGGCCTCGTGGCCCTGGCCGAACATTAGGGCTTTCTGAGCGCCCGGCGTACAGCGCTTGACTGCAAATTAATCTCAGGCTCGCTATCCTCCAGTCATAAGGAGGCATGATGCGACAGAGCTATTTGCTGACAACGCTGGGATTGCTTGCTCTCGCGAGCCTGGCTGCCGCCCAACTCGGCCTTAGCGCACTGGGCACCATCGGCGTCGATGCCGAGCAGGCCACCATCCCCGTCGAAGAGATCTTGAGCGGAGGTCCCCCACCTCAGGGCATCCCGGCCCTGGGCTTCACGGGAGATCATGCCGGTGCGGCCACGGCCAACAGGCCGCCCTCCTTCGTCACGCAGGAGGAGGCGGCAGGCTGGCTGGCGGACGAGGAACCCGTCATCGCCATGACCGTAAACGGAGAAAGTCGCGCCTACCCGCTGCAGATCCTCACCTGGCACGAGATCGCCAACGACACCTTGGGAGGCGTTCCTGTCGCCGTGACCTTCTGCCCGCTCTGCAACAGCGCGCTCGCCTTTGACCGGCGCATTCCCCTCGGTGAGGAGGAGCAGCGGCGGCTGCTCGAGCGCAATCCTCAGGCAACGTTCAGCGACCTGGACGAGGCGTTTCTCGCGGCCTACCGCCGGCAAGGGGAGGAAGCCCAGCCGGTCGCCGGGCTCGAGGTCAGCTTCGGCGTCTCCGGGATGCTCTACCTCTCCAACCTGCTCATGTTCGATACCGAGAGCAGCACGCTGTGGTCACAGCTCATCGGTGAGGGCGTGGTCGGCACCTTAGCGGGCACGGACCTCCTGCGTTACCCCGCGCAGATCGTGAGCTTCGAGGAGTTCCGCGAGGCCTTCCCGGACGCGCTGGTGCTCTCGCAAGACACCGGCTACAGCCGCGCCTACGGCACCAACCCCTACGTGGGCTACGACCGGGCGGACTCTCCCGCCTTTCTCTTCTCGGGGCCGACCGATGGGAGATTGCCTCCCAAGGAGCGGGTCATCACCTTCGAACTCGGCGGTGAATCCGTCGCCTACCCCTTCAGCGAGCTCTCCGAGGCAAGGGTCGTGGAGGACATGGTCGGCGGCGAGCCCGTGGTGCTCTTCTGGCAGCCCGGCACCCGCAGCGCCTTGGACGCGAGCGCCATCGCCAGAGGCGAGGACGTCGGCGCGGTAGGCGCGTTCAGCCGGAGGCTGAACGACCGGGAACTCAGCTTTCGTTGGGACGGCGAGGGTTTCGTCGACAGCGAAACCGGCTCGAGCTGGAACCTGCTCGGCCAGGCGGCCGCGGGTGAGCTCGAGGGAGAGGCGCTCACGCCCATCGTCCACGACAACACGCTGTGGTTCGCCTGGGCGGCCTTTAAACCAGAAACGCGCATCTATCTGGGGAGCGCCGAGTGAGTCTCTTGCGCGCGCCCCTCCTCACCCTGCTCTTTGGCCTGGCCTTTGCCTCCGCCCAGAGCGTGGGCAGCCAGGCGCCCGATTTTCTGCTGGTCGACGCGGGCGGCGAGCCTGTGCGCCTGAGCGACTTCTCCGGGACGCCCGTCCTGCTCAACTTCTGGGCGACCTGGTGCCCGCCCTGCCGCGAGGAACTGCCGCTCTTCCAGCGCGTCGCCGACGAGCTTGACGAGGGGGAGCTTCGGGTGCTGCTGGTCAACAACAGCGAGGGACGCGAGAGGGCGGTGGAGTTCCTGGAGGCCAGCGACCTTCGGCTGATGACGGGGCTCGACGCGACGAGCGAGCAGCAGGCGCAACTGGCAAGCCAGGGTCTCACCCCCGACAGTACCCTCGAGGTCATGCGCCGCTACCGCGCCCGCGGCATGCCGACCACCGTCTTTATCGGCGCGGACGGCATCATCCAGGGCGTGTGGGTGGGGCTCATCACGCCCGCCCAGACCGCCGAAAGGCTCGCCGACCTTGGCGT
>JALZLY010000287.1 GCA_030858465.1 Deinococcota bacterium | reverse complement strand
GGGCACGCCCGAGGTCAAGCTCGGCCTCCTGCCCGGCGCGGGCGGCACGCAGCGTTTGCCGCGGCTCGTCGGCGCCGAAGCGGCGCTCGACATGATCATTACGGGCAGTCCCATCGGGGCCGACAGGGGCCTCGAGCTCGGCTTGATCGACGAGCTTGTAGGGGGCGACCTCTTAGCAGGCGCGCTCCTCTTCGCGAGGAGGGTCGTTGGGGAGGGGAGGCCGCTGCGCAGGGCGAGCGAGCTCGAGGTGAGCACCGCCCGGCCCGCCGAAGAGGTCTTGGCTAGGGCGCGGCGGGAGGCCGCGAAGCGCGCGCGCGGCATGATCGCCCCCCTAAAGTGCATCGACGCGGTCGAGGCCGCGCTCACCCTGCCCTTTGCCGAGGGGCTGAAGCGCGAGCGCGAGCTCTTCATGGAGCTCATGGCTTCCGAGCAATCCAGAGCGCTGCGGCACGTCTTCTTCGCCGAGCGGCAAGCCGCCAAGGTGCCGGGGCTCGCCCCTGACGCCAAGCCCAAGGAGATCCGCCTCGCCGCGGTGATCGGCGCGGGCACGATGGGCGGCGGCATCGCCATGACCTTCGCCAACGCCGGCATTCCCGTCAAGGTGATGGAGACCAGCCAAGACACCCTCGACCGGGGGCTCGGCGTCATCAAAGGCAACTACCGGAGCAGCGTCAGCAAGGGGCGTCTCTCGGCTGAGCGGGCGGCCGAGCGGATGGGCCTCATCGAGGGCGTGCTGGGCTACCAGGCCACCAGCGAGGCCGACATCGTCGTCGAAGCCGTCTTTGAGGACCTGGACCTGAAAGGGCAGGTTTTCAGGGCGCTCGACGGGGTGCTGAAGCCGGGGGCGATCCTGGCGACGAACACCTCGACGCTCGATGTCGACGCCATCGCCGCGGTCACCTCACGCCCCGAGGCGGTGGTGGGAACCCACTTCTTCAGCCCCGCCAACGTCATGAAGCTCCTGGAGATCGTCCGCGCCGCCAAGACCTCGGACGAGACACTGCAAACGGCCACCCTGCTGGCCAAGACCTTGGGCAAGGTTCCGGTGGTGGTCGGCGTCTGCGACGGCTTCGTTGGCAACCGCATGGTTCACAAGTACCTGCGCGAGGCCTTTTTTCTGATCGAAGACGGCGCCCTGCCGCAGCAGGTCGACAGGGTGATGACCGGCTTTGGCCTGGCGATGGGCCCCTTCGCCATGAGTGACCTCGCCGGTCTCGACGTCGGCTACCGCATCCGGCAGGCGCAAGCGGCCAAACGACCAGCCTATGAGCGCTACTCGAGCGTCGCCGACAAGCTTGTCGAGCAGGGGCGCCTGGGCCAAAAGACCGGCGCCGGCTTCTACCGCTACGAGCCGGGCAACCGCACGCCCCTTCCCGACCCCGAGGTCGAGCGCCTCATCCTCGAGCACTCGAGGAGGCTCGGCATCCGACGCCGGGACTTTAGCGACGAGGAGATCTTGAAGCATCTCATGTACGCGCTCGTCAACGAGGGCGCGAAGATCCTGGCCGAGGGCGTCGCGCGGCGGGCCGGCGACATCGACGTGATCTACGTTTACGGCTACGGCTTCCCGGCGCACCGGGGCGGCCCCATGTTCTACGCCAGCCGCACCGGTCTGGACGAGGTCTACGCCAACATAAACCGTTTTCACCAGGAGTATGGCGATATCTGGAAGCCGGCGCCGCTGCTCGCCGCGCTGGCGCAAGAGGGCAAGACCTTTACGGACTACGACGACGAGCGCCGGTGAGCGCCGGTGAGCGCCGTGTCCGGAAAAAGAGGCCGCGACGATGCTTGACAGCCCGGCTAGCCGCGGACTACGCTGACTTGCTGCTCGCCGGCCTGGCTCGAGAACCTGCGGAAGGCAAGGGGCAGCCCAGGTGACGTGCGCGCCCGAGCGTCTTCCAGCACGAAAAACGCGCGTCGGTCACCGTCCATGAGGAGAACGCCATGTCCCTAGCGCCGGATACCCTTCAGCAGCTCATCTTGACCTTGCGCAGGTTCGTACGCGACAAACTCGTACCCCTGGAAGCCACCGTCGAAGAGAGCGACGACGTCCCGGAAAGGACCGTCGAAGCCATGCGCGAGCTCGGTCTTTTCGGCCTCTCCATCCCCGAGACGTACGGCGGGCTCGGCTTGAGCATGCTCGAGGAAACCCTCGTCATGCAGGAGGTCGGCTACACCAGCTCGGCGTTTCGCGGCGTCTTCGCGACCAACGTGGGCATCGGTTCCCAGGGCATCCTCATCGACGGCACGGAAGAACAAAAACAGCACTACCTGCCGCGGCTCGCCAGCGGCGAACTCATCGGCTCCTTTGCCCTGACCGAACCCGATTACGGCTCGGACGCGGCCAACATCCAGACCAGGGCTACTCGTGACGGCGACGACTACCTTCTAAACGGCACCAAGCGCTACATTACCAACGCGCCCCGCGCCGACGTCTTCACCGTCATGGCGCGCACCGGCAGGCCCGAGGACGGCGCCGGCGGTGTGTCCGCCTTTATCGTGGAGGCAGGCATCCCCGGCATCACGCTCGGCGCGCCGGACAAAAAGATGGGCCAGCGCGGCACCAAGACCTGTGACGTCATCTTCGAGAACGCCCGCGTTCCCGCCCACAACCTGATTGGCGGCAAAGAAGGGCAGGGCTTCAAAACCGCCATGAAGGTCCTCGACCGGGGCCGGCTAAACATCGCCGCCACTTCGGTAGGGACCGCCAAGCGCCTCATCGACGAGAGCCTGAACTACGCCACCACCCGCAAACAGTTCGGTACCGAAATCGCCAACTTCCAGCTTATCCAGGCCATGCTGGCCGACAGCCAGACCGAGTCCTACGCCGGAAAGTGCATGGTCGAAGCGACCGCCCACCTTTTCGACGAGGGCAAAGCCATCGCCATGGAAGCCGCCTGCTGCAAGCTCCACTGCACGGAGATGCTGGGACGCGTGGCCGACCGGGCCGTACAGATCCACGGTGGCGCGGGTTACATCGCCGACTATCCGGTCGAACACTTCTACCGCGACGTGCGCCTGCTCAGGCTCTATGAGGGCACCTCACAGATCCAGCAACTCGTCATCGCCAAAAACCTCATCCGCAACGGCGCGAGGTGAGCGCCGTGCTTGGCAACCGCTAGAGCAGCTCCTCCGGCCTGAAGAAGATGCCGATCTCGCGCTCGGCGGTCTCGGGCGCGTCCGAGCCGTGGGCCACGTTTTCGTCGATGGTGCTGGCGAAGTCGCCGCGGATGGTGCCGGGCAGGGCGTCCTTGGGGTTGGTCGCGCCCATCATCTTGCGCCACTCGAGGATGGCGTTCTCGCCCTCGACGACCATCGCCACCACCGGGCCGCTGGTGATAAAGGAGACCAGACCCTCGAAAAAGGGCTTGCCCCGGTGCTCGCCGTAGTGCCTCTCGGCGGTCTCGCGGGGGATGTGCATGAGCTTCATGGCGACGATCTTAAAGCCCTTGTTCTCGAGCCTGCCGACCACTTCGCCGACGAGGCCGCGCTTGACGCCGTCGGGCTTGACCATCGCGTAGGTGCGTTCGGTTGCCATAAC
>JALZLY010000286.1 GCA_030858465.1 Deinococcota bacterium | reverse complement strand
TGATTGATACATGACGCGAACGTATCCCTACCCTGAAGTCACGGATGAACTGCTCGAGGAGGTAGTCGAGCGGATTGTGGCGGTTGGCGACCCCTTGAAAATCGTGCTCTTCGGCTCGAGGGCGAGGAACGAGGGGCGAGCCGATAGCGACTTGGATCTGCTGATTCTCGAGGAGTCCGACTTACCCCGCTACAAGCGGTCGGGACGCTACCGCAAGGCGCTCTTCGGCGTCTTTCCCTCTAAAGACATCGTGGTGTGGACGCCGCAGGAGGTTAGGGACTGGCAGGCGGTTCCGCACGCTTTTATCACCACTACCCTGAGGGAGGGGAGGACGCTCTATGAAAAGCAAGCTTGACCATGCTCGAGGATGGTTCCTCAAGGCCGATAGCGACCTCTCCGCCGCCAGCCAGATACTGAGCGGCGCAGGACCTTATGACACCGCTTGCTTTCATGCCCAGCAGGCAATCGAGAAGCTTTTGAAGGGAATGCTCGCTTTTCATGAACAAGCCATCCCTCGCACGCATGACCTCGAGGAACTCGCGCAGCTCTGCGAGGTCTTGGACCCGTCTCTGAAGGCCGACCTGACGAGCCTAAACCTGGCAGAGTTGAGCGACTATGCAGTCGTCCTCCGCTACGACAGCGAGTTTTGGCCCGAACATAAGGTCGCCAAGGACGCCGCAGACTTGGCGGCGGCTGTCCGCTCGCTCGTTTTGTCAGGCGGATTGTGGCGCTTGGCGACCCCTTGAAGGTCGTGCTCTTCGGCTCGAGGGCGAGGAACGAGGCGCGCGCGGATGCGGATGTGCCCGCGCGGCCATGCGTTCCTACCTGCCCCAGGGCTGAAGCATGATCTGGCCTTCGACGATCTTGGCGATTTCGGGGCCGGAAGTCGCCTCTCCCCCGACCCCGGACTGCGCCAGCAGGCCCGCGATGCGGAGCTGCGGCGCGAGGATCGTCTGCGCCCAGATGATGGCGTGCTCGTTGCCCGCGGCGCCCGCGTGCGCCAGGCCGCGCAAGAGGCCGAGGACGACGACATCGCCGTTGGCGACCACTTCCGCTCCGGCGTTGACGTCGCCGAAGATGATGGCCGAGCCCGTCGCCTCGACGCGGGTGCCGCTGCGCACGGTCTTGGGCACGATGACGGTCTCGCCGACCGGGGCGGCTTGAACCGCGGCCGGTCGTGCTTCGGTCACCGCGCCGCCCGCCTCTCGGACGAGCCGTTCGGCCGTTTCCAAAGCCGACCACGCCACGCGGCCGGAGAGCTCGACAAAGACGGTGCCGGTTAGAATGTGGTCCTGCCCCGCCAGCCCCGCTTCGACCGAGCTCACGTCGTCCCCCGCGTCCAGACTCAAGATGATGCCGCCGCGCGTGCCTCTGCTCTTCACTCTAGCCCCCAGTATACTGCCATGAAGTCCGTGACGGCGGGCAGCGCTACCCCGCTGCCCTCGCCGCCGTTTTGAAAAAAGGCCACCACCACGATCTCGGGACTCGCCACCGGCCCGTAGCCCATGTACCAGGCGTGCGAGTCGGCGCCGGGCGCCTGCGCCGTGCCCGTCTTGCCACCCGTCACCACGGCAAAGCGGTGCGGACCCAAGCGGTGGTAGGCCGTGCCGCCCTCGCGGGTGGTGCCCATCATCCCCTGCTTCAAGGTGTCCCAGTGGCGCCCCGGCACCAGGGTGACGGGCACCTCTACGGGCCGGTCGCCGATCCTTTTCACCAGGTGCGGCTGGACCCGGCGGCCGCCCATCACGATGGTGGCGAGCATCTGGGCGATCTGGACGGGCGTGACTAAGAGGTCGCCCTGACCGATCGCCATGTTGACGGTCATGCCCGGCCGCCAGGCGTGGCCCCAGCGCTCCCGCACCCAGGCGTCCGTGGGAACGAGGCCGCCGCGCTCCTCTAGCAGGCCCAGGCCCACGGGCTGGCCGAAGCCCAGTTGCCGGGCTCGAGCCTGCATCTGCTCGGCGAAGGGCGACCAGCCCGCCCGGTCGGTCGCTTGGTAGAACCAGGTGTTGCAGGAGTCGGCGATGGCCTGGGTGAGGGTCTGGTTGCCGCGGCTGCCCTGGCTGTACCAGTTGCGAAAGACGATGCCCCCAAAGGTGTAGGCCGGGGTGCAGAGGTAGCGGGTGCCGGCGCCGACGTGACCGTTCTCGAGCAGCGCCGACGCCGTCAAGAGCTTGAAGGTCGAACCCGGCTCAAAGGCGTTGACCGCCCGGTTCATGGTGGGCTGGTAAGCAGCGTCGCCCAGAAGCGCCGAGATGCCCGCGTTGTCCGGCGGGCGGCGGGTGAAGAGGTGCTGGTCGAAGCCGGGCTGGCTGGCCAGGGCCAGGATTTCGCCGCTGCGCGGGTCGAGGGCGACGAGGGCGCCCCGGGTCGCGGTCTGCTCGAGCTCGAGCGCCGGACGGTCACGGGCGAGCTTGCCGGCGCGCTGGTTCTCGAGCGCGCGCGCGAGCGCCTCTTCGGCCGCGCGCTGCAACCCGGGGTCTATGGTCAGGGTGAGATCGCTGCCGGGCTTGGCGGGAGAGATCTCGGTCGTCTTGACCACCGCGCGGCGGCTGTTGACCTCCTGAAGCGACAGGCCGGGCGTGCCAAAGAGCGTCTCCTGATAGGAGGCCTCGAGGCCCATCAGGCCGTAGAGTTCGCCCACGGCGTAACCGGGGAAGCGCTGCGGGTCGGCCTCGGTGGTGTAGCCGAGGAGATGCGCCGCCAGACTCGTCGGATAGGTCCGCTCGGTGCGCCTGAAGAGATAGAGGCTGTCCTGGCCCGCCACCAGCTCCTCGACGGCCGGGACCACCTCGTCGGGCAGGTTCGAGGCCAGGGCCACGCCGAGCGAGCGCTCGCGCAGGTTGGTAGGGTCGGGCGGCCGCGGCTCCTCGCCGGCCCCGGCCAGAAAGCTGATGCGCTGCCAGTTGTGGATCTCGCCGCCGCGGTACATCAGGTCCACGGCGAGCCGGCTCGTCGCCAGGGCGGTGCCGTCGCGGGCCAGGATCCGGCCACGCAGCGGCGCCACGCGCTGCTGCTGGATGGCGTTGTCGGTGCTGAGCGCGCGGTACTCCTCGGCGTGGAGGATCTGCAAGACGGTAAGCCGGGCGCTCAGCCCCAACATCAGCGCGAAGATGCCGAGGAGCAACACCCTGAGCCGGCGCGTCACGGCGGTTCCTCCCGGACCTCGAGCCCCAGCATGCTAGCGCGTCTCTCCGGCCAAGGTCGGCCTCTTCACCAGGGCGTCGGCGATCTGCAAGATGAAAGGACTGAGCATCAGGGTCAGCAGGAACTCGGGCAAGGCCACCGCCCAGAAGGCGGCGAGGATGCTGGCCGATTCGTTGAGCCAGAGCAGCATGAGGGCGAACAGCAGCCACTTGCCCGCAAGCGCCGCGGCCACCAGCACGAGGCGCTCGGCGACGCCGACCTGGCTGATCTGCGCGCGCACGAAGGTCGCCGCCAGAAAGGCGCCCGCCAGCCCGAGCGCGTGCACGCCGAGGACGCCGTGGCCCATCACGTCCTGCACCAGCCCCACGCCGTAGGCGACGAGGACGAGCTGCCAGGGGCGAAGACGCCCCATCAGGGTCATCACCGCCAGCAGGAAAAGGTCCGGCGCGGGCAGCGGGGCGATGAGCACGGCCAAGACTCCCTGGGCAAGCAACAGGGTCAGGTAAAAGAGGAGGCGCCGCACAAGTGTTACTCTATCGTTAAGCTTATAGCGAGTCTAGTCTAACCGTCTCGCGGGCCTCGGTCCGCAGCGACAGAAAGGGCAACCATGGCATCTATCGTGCTCCACGGCGGGGCAGGCAGAATCGCAGAGGCGGACCGGGAGGCTTATGTGCGCGGCCTCACGGCGGCGCGAGACCTTGGCTTTGCGGCGCTCGAGAGGGGCGAGAGCGCCCTGGCGGCGGTCACCCAGGCGGTTACGAGCATGGAGGACAATGCCGAGGCCTTTAACGCCGGCTTGGGTTCCTCGCTGAACCGAGACGGCGAGGTCGAGTGCGACGCCGCGGTGATGGCGGGCTGGGACCAAACAGCGGGCGCGGTCGGCGCGGTCATGCGCATCAAGAACCCCGTTCTGGCCGCGGACAGGGTGCGGACGGAGAGCCCGCACGTGCTGATCGTCGGCGCGGGCGCCGAAGCCTTTGGGCCGGAACTCGTCGAGAACGGCGCACTGGTCGCGCCCAGGCAGCTCGAGCGCTGGCAACGCTGGCGTGAAAGGAATGAGGGCCCGGCCGGCTCGGCGACCGTCGGCGCGGTGGCCCTCGATAGGGCGGGCCGGCTGGCGGCGGCCACCAGCACGGGCGGCGTCACCGGCAA
>JALZLY010000285.1 GCA_030858465.1 Deinococcota bacterium | reverse complement strand
GCCTCTTCAAATGCTTCGGCTTTGAATGCGTCCTGACACGCTTTCTAGCTTCATTTCGAATTGCTGGGTTCGCAAGCTCCCTTTTATCTTTGGGAAGTCACCATCATAGGGTTCATCCATCTTCTTTTATGCGACACGCTCTAACTAATCGCTATAGTGCTCATACCGTTAACGTAATCGCTAACATCATGTGGAGAGACAAGGTGCCCAAAATAACCATCGCAGATGTCGCCAAGGAAGCAGGGGTGTCGACGATGACGGTCTCCCGGGTGCTCAACCGCAAAGGAGAGATCAGCCAGTCCACCCGTGACCGCGTGCAGCGAGAAATCGACCGGCTTGGCTACCGTCCCAGCGCGGTCGCGCGCGGCCTCGCCACCAGACGCACTCAGACCATCGGCCTCGTTATCCCCGATATCACCAACCCGTTCTTCCCGGAGATCGTCAGGGGCGCCGAGGACACCGCCTGGCAAGCGGGCTACACCATCGTCCTCTGCAACACCGTCGAAGACCACCAGCGAGAAGCGGCGGCCCTCGAGCGGCTCGAGGACAACCGCGTCGACGGCGTTGTGCTCTGCAGCGCCCGCCTAGCGGACGAGGCTCTCCTGCCGCTGATCAAGCGGCACGGAGCCGCCGTGTTGATCAACCGCAGCGCCCCTTCCGGAGTGGCGGGAACGCTCGAGATCGACGATGCTCACGGGGCCATGCGCGCCGTTCATCACCTACTGGCGAGAGGCCACGGCACCATAGGCTTGCTCGCCGGCCCAAGCGACTCCTACAGCGGCAAGAGGCGCCTGCAGGGTTACACCAATGCGCTTGAAACCACCGGGGGCAGGATCGATCCTGCCCTGATCAAAGCCTGCACGCCGGACGAGGGAGGCGGAACCGAGGCGGCGAAGCGCCTGCTCGAGCGGCGACCCGACCTCTCCGCGCTCGTCTGCTACAACGACCTCGTCGCCATCGGGACGCTGCAGGCTTGCGCCGAACTAGGGGTCCATGTGCCCGGCGACCTCGCCGTGATCGGCTGTGACGACATCCGCCTGGCGAGCCTCGTCTCTCCCTCCCTGACCACCTTGCGCGTCGACAAGTACGATTTGGGCGTGCAAGCGGTGCGCATGCTGCTCGGGCGCATGGAGGAAGGAGCCGCACCCCACGAGAGGCTGATCAAACCGGAGCTGGTGGTACGCGCCAGCGCACCCTAGAGACCAGCGCACCCTGGAGACCAGCGCACCCTGGAGACCAGCGCATCCTGGAGAGGAGTCCCATGCGCATCCAAAAGGCAAGACGACCCGGCCTCAGCCCCCTCGTCAGCAGAGACGACGGTGACGCCAAGGACGGCAGCCTGAACGAGGCCTACACCGTCAGAGACGGCGACGCGGCCCTCATCTCGCGAGGCTTTCACCCCGTCGGCGCGGCGCCCAGTTACAGCCTGTATTACTTCTGGGTGTTGGCAGGCGAGCAGCGCGAGCTGGTACTCTTCGAGGATCCCGATCACCTGTGGTTGCACGATGCCTGAGTCTCCTCCCATCTCGCTGGCTACCCTGAGGGGCCGTGCCGGTGTCTACCGGACCTCACTCACCGAGCAAGGCGGTGCCTCCTTCTGGCTCGAGCGCGACGGAGACGGTAAGTGCTTGATGGTGCTTGCGGCGGACGAGGCGCAGCTCAACTTCAGCGGTGAGGCCGAAACTCATAGCGACGGTCATAGCCTGAAACGGTGCGCTACGAACGACGCGAACGCGCGCGCGCTCCGCCGGGCGCTCCCCTGGCTCGAGCCCCAACCGCTGGGCTTCGTGACCTCGGCGGGATGTGGCGACCGACTTGGTCTCGCTACGCCGGGGCACGTCGCCGCGTTCGGGGAGGTCGGAGGAGGAATCGCGCCCATCTTCGCGCAGCAGTCCATCCGCGAGATGACGCGGACGCAAAGGTCGCCCGAGGACGTCATGCGCGACGCCACCTGGGGCGCCTTCGAGGCCGGCTGGAGAGGGCCCGTGGGCGCCGACGCCGACCACCTGAAAACGTTCGAAGACATCGACCGCTGCGCAAACGCTGGCTTCACCTTCTTCACCATCGACCCCGGCGAGCACGTGGACGACGAGGCGCACGGCGCCAGCCCCAGCGCTGTCGAGGAGAAGGTGGACGCGCTGCCCTGGCCGGAGCTCGAGAGCTCCCGGCAGGAACTCGAGGGGCATTACATAGGCACGACCGTCGAGCTGGAGACCAAGGGCCTTGTTCTCGAGCGCGAAGCGGTGTTGCGCGCCGCGGCCAAGTACGGCCGCGCGGTCGCCCATGTCGCACGGATGTACCGTCACCTAGGGGCGAAGGGTGTCCCTTTCGAGCTCGAGGTCTCGGTCGATGAGACGCAGACCCCGACCTCGCACGCCGAGCACGCCGTCGTCGCGCTCGAGCTCAGGCGCCTCGGCGTGCGCTTCGTCAGCCTCGCGCCTCGTTACGTCGGCCGCTTCGAGAAGGGGATCGACTACCTCGGGGATCACGACGCGTTGCGTGAAGACCTCGCGGGTCACGCCGCCCTGGCCAGGGCCTTGGGGCCTTACAAGCTGAGCCTTCACTCCGGTTCGGACAAATTCAGCGTCTACCCGATCATCCATGAACTCACCAAGGGGATGGTCCACCTCAAGACGGCAGGAACGAGTTACCTCGAGGCCCTGCGGGTCATCGCCCGCCTCGAGCCCGACCTCCTTCGCAAGATAGGCGCCTTGGCCAAAGCGCAGTTCGAGCAGGACCGCGCCAGTTACCACATCTCGGCCGACCTGCAGAGTGTTCCTGATTTTGCCGCCCTCGGCGAAGCGGAGCTTGTCGGCCTGCTCGATCACAACGACAGCAGACAGGTCCTGCACGTGACCTTCGGCTCGGCGCTCGACGCTTTCAAGCCTGAACTGATGGGGGTTCTCAAGGCCCATGAGGAAGCCCATTACGACACCGTAAGGCAACACTTCGTCAAGCACCTGGCGCCGTTCGCGAGGAAGTTATGATGAGCGCATGAAGCTTTTCGACCTGAGCGGCAAGGTCGCGGTGGTAACGGGCGGCACGGGCGTGCTGGGCGGCGCTATCGCGCGGGGGCTGGCCCGTGCCGGCGCGAGGGTGGCTATTCTGGGCAGGCGCGAAGAGGTCGCCCGGGACGTGGCCGAGGCCATACGCGGTGGGGGCGGCGAGGCACTGCCCGTCCCCGCCGACGTGCTCGAGCGACGGGAGCTCGAGGCCGCGCGGGAGCGCGTCCTGCGGAGCTGGGGCCGTCTCGACGTGCTCGTCAACGCCGCCGGCGGGAACATGCCCGAGGCGACCGCCTTTGGCGAACGCAGCTTTTTCGACCTGCCCAAGGAGGCGCTGGACGGGGTGCTCGAGCTCAACCTCACGGGCACGGTCCTGTCCTCACAGGTCTTTGGCGTGGCGATGACGCAAAAGGGAGAGGGCGCGATCGTCAACATCTCCTCGATGGCCGCGCAGAGGCCGCTCACCCGCGTGGTCGGTTACAGCGCCGCCAAGGCGGCGATCGACAACTTCACGAGGTGGCTGGCGGTGGAGCTCGCGCAGAAGTACGGGCCGGGGCTGCGGGTGAACGCCGTCGCGCCGGGTTTTTTCGTGGGCGATCAGAACCGCGACCTGCTCTTGAACGACGACGGGTCGCTCACCGCCCGCGGTCAGCAGATTATCGACCACACGCCGATGGGCCGCTTCGGTGAACCGGGCGAGCTCGTGGGAACAGTCGTGTGGCTCTCCTCGGACGCCTCGCGCTTCGTGACGGGCGTGGTGGTGCCCGTCGACGGCGGCTTCTCGGCCTTCAGTGGTGTGTAGGGGAGAGCTATGGTCATATCCAAAGGACTCGAGACCGCCACGCTGAGCGAAGCCGACGTTCGGGAGCTGCTGGAGTCAGCCTTTGCGGAGGCCGACCTGGCGGGCAAGCGCGTGCTGGTGATCATCCCCGACGGCACCCGCACCGCCCCCATCCCGCTCGTGTTCAGGCTGCTCTACGAGCTGCTAGGGTCCAGCGTGGCGCGGCTCGACTATCTCATCGCCCTGGGCACCCACCAGCCCATGAGCGAAGCGGCTATCGAGGGGCTCGTCGGGGTGTCCAAAGAGGAACGGGCAACGCGTTATCCCAAGACAGCGGTCTACAACCACGATTGGGGCCTGCCGGAGACGCTCGTGCCGGTGGGAACCATCTCGAGCGGAGAAATGGCCGAACTGACGGGCGGCCTCGTCAGCCGCGAGACGGCCGTGACCATCAACCGCATGATCTTCGCTTACGACCACCTCGTGATCGCCGGCCCGGTCTTCCCCCACGAGGTAGCGGGCTTCTCGGGCGGCGCCAAGTACCTCTTTCCCGGCATCTCCGGCAGGGAGATCATCGACTCTTCCCACTGGACCGGGGCGCTCGCCACCTCCTACGACACCATCGGGGTAAAGGACACGGCGGTACGGCGGGTGCTGCACCGGGCAGCCGAGTTCGTGACGTCGCAAAAGCCCCTCACCTGCCTCAAGATGGTCATGAAGGGCAAGGACCTTCACGGCCTCTACATAGGCGATTACCTCGAGGCCTGGGAAGCAGCCGCCGATCTGTCGGCGAAGCTCAATATCGTCTACAAGCCAAAACCCTTCAAGCAGGTCTTGTCGATGGCGTCTACAAAGTACGATGACCTGTGGACCGCCGCCAAGGCGACCTACAAAACCGAACCGGTGGTCGAAGACGGCGGCGAGGTGATCATCTACGCCCCGCACATCAGGAAGATCAGCGTCACCCACGGGCGCCTCATCGAGCAGATCGGCTACCACGTGCGCGACTACTTCGTGAAGCAGTGGGAGAAGTATGGGGCTTTTCCCTGGACCATCCTGGCGCACTCCACGCACGTCAAGGGCGCGGGCTCCTTCGAGAACGGCATCGAGATAGCACGCATCCGGGTGACGCTGGCGACGAGCATTGACGAGGAGACCTGCCGCGCCGTCAACCTCGGCTACCGCGACCACCGGGAGATAGACCCGCAAGCTTGGAGGGACCGGGAAGACGAGGGCCTCCTGCTCGTCGAGAATGCCGGCGAGCACCTCTACCGCGTCGCTACAGAAAGCTCCTCATGACACCTGCGATGCCTCCTGGCCAGAAGGTCGTGCTGGGCTTACTTATCACCGCGCAGCGAATTAAGAGCACGCTCTTCTCGAAGTCGACCTCATCGTCGGCATCGTCACGGGAGGCGTCGTCCCGGCAGCCTCATCGCCTACGGGCTCGAGCTGTCCCACACCACCCACAGCAAGTGCCTTCCGAAGCACCATCCACCGAGGACGTCTGAGGTACGCGCGCACGAGCCTTTTCCAAACGCAAAAGCGGCGCTTGGAAACACAGCTGGCATCTGGTATAAACACACTGGGTAGAAAGACAGGTAGGTCCCCAGGGAATCCCCTCTGTGCCAGAATGTTGATTGCCGGTCTTTCC
>JALZLY010000284.1 GCA_030858465.1 Deinococcota bacterium | reverse complement strand
AAGACCAGCCGCATGCGGCGTGGATCCGACGGTAGGAAACGGCGTCGCTTCAGGATCGCTTCAGTGAGGCCGTCCTTACCTTGACAAGGAGGCGGAAGTCCTTATAATAGCCTCGCCTGGGAGGGTGCTTTTGTTTATGACCTGTTACCGACCGGCGCCGCGAGCGGCGCGTGTTTACCATCGGGAGACCGCATGAAGCGTCTCGTCATCGTCGAGTCGCCGACCAAGGCCAAGACCATTCGCAGGTTTCTTGGCCGCGACTTTGTCATCGAGGCCAGCATGGGCCATGTGCGCGACCTGCCCGCCTCGGCCGCCGAGATTCCCAAGGAACTGAAGGGCGAGCCCTGGGCGCGTCTGGGCGTCAGGCTCGAGAACGGCTTCGAGCCCATCTACGTGGTGCCCGCCAAGAAAAAGCAGGTGGTCAGCAAGCTGAGGGCCGCGATGAAGGGCGTAGGCGAACTCTACATCGCGACGGACGAGGACCGCGAGGGCGAGTCGATCGGCTGGCACCTGGTGCAGCTCTTAAACCCCAAGGTGCCGGTCAAGCGCATGGTCTTTCACGAGATCACCGAGGAGGCGATTCTCAGGGCGCTTCGCAACACCCGCGACATCGACCAGGCGCTCGTCGACGCCCAGGAGACGCGCCGCGTCTTGGACAGGCTGGTCGGCTACACCATCTCGCCGCTGTTGTGGAAAAAGGTCGCGCCCCGGCTCTCGGCGGGCCGGGTGCAGAGCGTGGCGGTGCGGCTCATGGTCCTGCGCGAAAAGGAACGCATCGCCTTCGTGGCCGCCTCCTACTGGGACGTAAAGGCGCGGCTCACCAAAGCCAAGAACCCCTTCGAGGGGACGATGACGCACTACGGCGGCGTCCGCCTGGCGACGGGCCGCGACTTCGACGACGAGACCGGCAAGCTCAAGGCGGGGCTAGAGGAGGGCAAGAACGTCCTCTTGATGGGCGAAGAGCAGGCGCGCGCGCTCGAGGGCCGCCTGCCAAAGGAGCCCTGGCGCGTCCTTGCGGTCGAGGAGCGGCAGGAAAAGCGCTCGCCCGCGCCGCCCTTTACCACCTCGACCCTGCAACAAGAAGCCAGCCGCAAGCTCGGCCTCTCCGCCAAGGAGACGATGCGCGTCGCCCAGGGCCTCTACGAGAACGGCTACATCACCTACATGCGCACCGACTCGACCAACCTGGCCCAAGAGGCCGTCGACGGCAGCCGCCGCGCGGTCGAGAAGCGCTATGGCAAGGATTACCTGAGCCCGGCGCCGCGCCGCTACAGCCAAAAGGCGCGCAATGCCCAGGAGGCGCACGAGGCCATCCGCCCCGCCGGCAAGAGCATGAAGACGCAGAACGAGCACGACCTCGGCGGCGTCGAGGGCAGGCTCTACGACCTCATCTGGAAGCGCACCATCGCCACCCAGATGGCCGACGCCCGCTTGCGCTTCGTCACCGCGCGGATCGAAGCGGGCGAGGGCGAGACGGCGGCGACCTTTCGCGCCACGGGCCGCACCACCGAGTTTCCCGGCTTCTTCCGCGCCTACGTCGAGGGTTCGGACGACCCCGAGGCGGCCTTAGACGACCGCGAGCAGCCCCTGCCCGAGCTCGCCCAGGGCGACCGGGTGGACTGCCAAGGGGTCGAGGCGCTCGGCCACGAGACCAAGCCGCCCGCCCGCTTCACCGAGGCCTCGCTCGTCAAACTCCTGGAAGGGGAGGGTATCGGCCGGCCCAGCACCTACGCCAGCATCATCGACACGGTGATGCGGCGCGGCTACGTGCGCAAACAGGGCAGCCAGCTCGTGCCCACCTTTACCGCCTTTGCGACCAACAACCTGCTCGAGAAGCAGTTCGAGCAGCTCGTCGACACCGGCTTCACCGCCAGCATGGAGCAGGTCTTGGACGACATCGCCGCGGGCGAGGTAGAGGCCAAACCCTATCTGAAGACCTTCTACAGCGGCGAGGCGGGCCTGTCGGCGCGGGTCGAGGCCGGCCTGGAGAGCCTGGACGCGCGCGAGGTCTCCACCCTGGCCTTTGCCAAGTGGGCGCCCTATGTGGTGCGCGTCGGCAAGTACGGTCCCTATGTCGAGGGCGAAATCGGCGGCGAGCGCCTCACCGCCTCGCTCTCCGACACCCTCGCCCCCGGCGACGTGACCCGTGAGGGGCTCGAGGAGGCCCTCGAGGGCGGCAAGGCGCCCGACAACGCCCTCGGCGTCCACCCCGACCACGGCGAGTCCATGCTGCTCCGTCAGGGGCCTTACGGGCCCTACCTGCAGCTCGGCGAGAACGACGCCGAAAAGCCCAAGCGCGTCTCCCTGCCGCAGGGCGTGAGGCCGGAGGACGTGGACTTTGCCATGGCCGCCTCGCTGCTCAACCTGCCGCGCAGCCTGGGCGAGCATCCCGAGACGGGGCAAAAGGTTCAGGCCAATATCGGCCGCTTCGGTCCCTACGTCAAGCACGGCAGCCTGTTTGCCTCCTTGACCAAGGACGACGACGTGCTCAAGGTGGACTTAGGGCGCGCCCTCGAGCTCATCGCCAACAAGGAAAGCCGGAACAAGCCGCTCAGGGTGGTAGGCCAGCACCCCGAAACGGGTGATCCCGTCGAGCTGAGAGAAGGCCGCTACGGCCCCTACGTCAAGCACGGCAAGCTCAACGCCTCCCTGCAAGGGGGGCAGACGCCGGAGGCGCTGACGCTCGAGGAGGCGCTGGCGCTGCTGGCCGCTAAGGGCGACGCGCCCGCCAAGACCAGGGGCAAGACCAAGACCAGGGGCAAGACCACCGCCAAGGCCAAGGCAAGCAAGACCAAGGCAAAAGCCTCAACATCGAAAAAGAAGACCCCGACAAGAAAGGCTCCGGCGCCGAAGGGTCCCAAGGCGACCGCGCCCAAAGCGACGAGCAGCGACCTCGAGGCCTTCCTGGGCGAGCTGGGGGAGCAGGACGTGGAGGTCGTGAGCCGGCTCGAGGGCATGCGCGACAAGTCCAAAACGAGTATCGTCGCTACCGCGGACAGCCTGGGCTTGAGCGAGGAGGAGGTCAAGGCCGCGCACAAGCGGGGCATGTTCAAGCTGCGCATGCTCTACGGCCGGGCGCGCAAGGAGAGCGCCGGCCGGGCCGCCTAAGGCCTC
>JALZLY010000283.1 GCA_030858465.1 Deinococcota bacterium | reverse complement strand
CGAGCGCCTCAACCTGGAAGAGGAGCACATCATTCCCCTTACGGGCCTGCCCTTTCCGCAGGGCGACCTCCCGCTCGAGGAGGCGCGGCACTACGACGCGGTAAGGCTCTTCCTGCGCCGCGCCAAGCGCGCCCGCCCCGGCTTCGAGCTGACGGCGGAGAACGTGGCCGCGGTGCTCGACATCTGCCGGCTGGTGGAGGGCCTGCCGCTGGGCCTCGAGCTGGCCGCCGCCTCGCTGCGGGCCATGCCCAGCCGGGAGGTCGCGCGCGAGATCGCGAGCAACCTGGACATCCTCGTCACTAGGACGCGCAACGTGCCCGAGCGGCACAAGAGCCTGCGCAGCGCCTTCGAGCACTCCTGGGCGCTGCTCACCTCCAAGGAGCGCGCCGTCCTCAAAGGACTCGCCGTCTTCAGGAGCGGCTTTACGCGGGAGGCGGCGAGCGAGGTGGCCGGCGCCACCATCCCCGTCCTCGCCGCACTGGTCGACAAGTCGCTGCTGCGCCTGTCGCCGAGCGGACGCTTCGACCGCCACCCGCTCCTCTACGGGTACAGCCGCGAGAAGCTGGCGGAAGAGCCCAAAGAACAAGCCGAGGCCGGCGCCAAACACGCTGCGCACTTTCTCGGGCTCGCCGAGAGGCTTCGCTCCGAATTGCTCAAGCCCCAGGGCGAGGGCGAAACGGGCGCGCTAAAGACGCTGGCGGAAGAACACGAGAACCTGCGCGCGGCGCTCGCCTGGAGCTTGGAACACGACCGAGGCCTCGCCGTGCGCCTCGCCGTCGCGCTGCGCACCTTCTGGGAGGTCCGTGGACTTCTGGCCGAAGCCTGCCGCTGGCTGGAGGCCGCGCTTGCCGAGCCAGCCGAGGATGTTCCACTCAGGACCAGGTTCGCGGCGTTCACTGCCTGCGGCCGGTTTCTTCTGTTGCGCGGCCAGAAGGACCGTGCGGAAGAGCTGTTCGACGCGGCGCTCGAGCTATCGCGCGTGACGGGCCACCCGCGCGACATGGCCGAAGCCCTCAACCACTTGGGCCTGCTCGCGCTCGAGCGAGGTGACTACCAGCGCGCCGAGTCGCTCTGCGGGCAGGCGCTAGCGCTTCACCGCACGCACGGCAACAAAAGGGGCGTCGCCGTGACGCTCAACAACCTCGGCAACATCGCGCGCTGCCAACGCGACCACGTGAAGGCGGCCGCGCTCTTTGAAGAGAGTCTCGCGCTGCACCGAGAGCTCGGCATCCGCCGGAGTGAAGCTGTCGCCCTTGGCAATCTCGGCTTTGTGGCGCGGCACCTGGGTGAGGTTGCGCGAGCCGCGGAGCTGTTCGGCGAAAGCATCGCGATCAGACATGAACTCGGCGATGAGATCGGGCTTGCGCACAGCTTCTTGGGCCTCGCGGGGCTGCTGCGCGAGATGCAGGATTATGAGCGGGCCGCCACGCTCCTCGGCGTTACCGACAGCTTGCTCGAGACAACGTCAGTAGAGCTGGCGCTTGCCGATCGCGGTGACTACGAGCAAACAGTGGCGATCACGCGCGCCCAGCTAGCTGAAGGGAGCTTCGAGAGGTTCTGGGCACGAGGATACGGGCTGCCCACCGACCGCGCGGTTGCGCGCACGCTCGAGCTATCGAAGGTATACCGGCGGTCATAGAGGCAAGGGCTTCGCCGACTTGATGGCCAAGCAAGGACGCGCCGGACAGGCTCGAGCTTAGAGCTTCAGAGGGGCAGTTCGAACGGGCAGCGCGGGCCTGTGGCACGGCTCAGACGCATGTCCAAGGTGGCAAGGGGCGCACCGAGCGACTCTGCCAGCGCGACGTACCAGGCATCATAGGAAGTGACGCTAAAGCGCAGCTGCCAGACACGCTCCGCGAACGGTTCAAAGGGAAACAGGTCCACGCGCAGAGCCAGCAGATCGGCATGAGCCAGCGATGCGTTGTCGTCGCTGATGTCTCCGTTGAGCGCGGCACGCCGGAGAATGTTGGTCGCCTCCACCGGCAGCAGGTGTGGACCGGCAAGCTGATGCGTGCCCAGCAACCGCGCAGCCCACGCTCCATTGGGGCCGTCGTCGATCAGGGCGGCCACGACGGTCGACGCGTCAACGACCAGAATCACCGCCTGTCCGCGTCACCGCCTATCGGCGTCACGGTGGCCGAGGATTGTCTCCGCCGGCACCGTGGTGCCCACACGCGATGTCCGCGTGCGCACGCGGGCCATGAGCAAGTGTGGCTCGGGTTTGCTGGCCAGTTCGATAAGCTGGCCGCGCAGATACTCCTGCAGCGACTGGCCGGCGAGGGCCGCGCGTGAGGCAAGCTCGTCTCGTGTCTCGGCGGGAACCTTGCGGATGGTAATCGAGATAGTCATGCATGCATTATGCAGCTGCTGCTGCGACATTGCAAGTGATCGGCGCGCGCTACTCACCTTCCCGGCAAAGATGTGCTAAACTCTCTATTCGTGTCCGTCGGCTCAGCGCGGTGGCGACCCTCGAATCAGGTCAGGTCGGAAGAAGCAGCCTTAAGGGGTGATCGTCAGGTGCCGCTGAATACCGGCGGGCACGTCTCTTTTGGGGGTTGGGATTCTGGGGTCAGGGGTTGGTGGGGTGGTTCGTCACCCGGAGATCTCGAAAATTACGAATGCTCATGCTTTCCCCGACCCCCCCCTAGGACTTCAGTCCCGGCTTGGCGCGGTAGACGCGGTTGACGTCGGCGATGCGCGCGACGCCCTCCTTTAAAAAGTCGATCTCGTTCTGGTCGCGCACGTCCACGCGGAAGTGAATACGCGCCGAGACCGAGTTCTGCACGTCGGCGCTCACCCGGCTGGCCGACTTGTTCATGCTCTCGATGACGTTGAGGACGTCTTTCAGCAGGCCCGGCCGGTCCACGCCGACGACCTCGAAGTCGACGGAGTAGACCTCGCCCGAGGGGGTGTCCCAGGTGACGTTCACCAGGCGCTCGCCCTCCTTGGTCATCAGGTGCTTGATGTTGGGACAGTTCACGCGGTGGACGCTGACGCCGCGGCCTCTGGTGATATAGCCGACCACGTCGTCGCCGCGCACGGGCGAGCAGCACTGAGCGAGCTTGGCGGGCGCGTCGAAGCCGTCTAGGTAGATGCCGCCGGTGCCGTGCTTGGGCGCGGTGGTGGGCGCGGGCCGGCTCACGGGCTCCCTGGTCTGGGGGGCGAGAAACTCGATCACCTGCTTGGCGCTGACGCGCCTCGCGGCGACGCTCAGGAGCAGCTCGTCTACCGAGTCCGACTTTAGCAGCGCCCGCGCGGCCTCCTCGAGCCGCCGCCTGTTGCCCAGGTGCTGCGAGACGGGGAGGTGCTTGCGCCTGAGAGCCCGCTCCAGGGTCTTGCGGCCGGCGTCCAGCTTGCCCTGGCGGTCTTGCTGGCGGAAGAACTGGCGAATCTTCTGCTTGGCGCCCCTGGTGACGGCGACCGCGAGCCAGTCGGAGCCGGGGCCGTAGGAGGCGCTGCGGTTGGTGAGGATCTCGATGCGGTCGCCCGTCCGCAAGGGGTAGCTGAGCGGCACGATCTCGCCGTTGACGCGCGCGCCGATGCAGCGGTGGCCGACCTGGGTGTGGACCTGGTAGGCGAAGTCGATGGGCGTCGAACCGCGCGGCAGGTTCAAGACGTCGCCCGCCGGGGTGAAGACGAGCACGCGCTCCGACAAGAGATCCTGCTTGACCGTCTCGACAAAGGCGTCGGCCGTCTCCTCGAAGGTGTCCACGTCCAAAAGCTGCTTCATCCACTCGAGGCGCTTTTCGACCTCATGGCGGTCGTCGATGCCCTGCTTGTAGGCCCAGTGGGCGGCCACGCCGAACTCGGCGACCTCGTGCATGCGCCGCGTCCTGATCTGCACCTCGATGGGCTGGCCGCGCAGGCCGATCACGGTGGTGTGCAAGGACTGGTAGCCGTTGGGCTTGGGCACCGCCACGTAGTCCTTGAATCTTCCGGGAATCGGCGTCCAGGTCGAATGGACGATGCCCAAAGCGCGGTAGCAGACGGCCTTTTCCTGGTCGCTCTCGCTCAAGTCCGAGTTGTAGTCCGGCGTGATGATGACGCGAATCGCCATCAGGTCGAAGATCTGGTCCAAGTTCTTGTTGTCGCGCTGCATCTTGCGGTAGACGCTGTAGAGGTGCTTGCTCCGGCCCGAGACCTCATACTTGAGGCCCTCGGCGGCCAAACGGGTCTTTAGGAGCTCCATCGAGCGGCCGATATAGGCCTCGCGCTCGGCGTGGCGCATCCGCACCTGGCGCTGCAAGAGGCCGTACTTATCGGGCTCCAGATAGGAAAAGCTCAGATCTTCCAGTTCGCTCCGGATGTGGTTGATGCCCAGGCGGTGGGCCAAGGGCGCGAAGATCTCCAAGGTCTCGCGGGCGATGCGCTGCTGTTTTTCCGGGGGCATCGAGGCCAGCGTGCGCATGTTGTGGAGCCGGTCGGCCAGCTTGACCAAGATGATGCGCACGTCGCCGACCATGGCCAGGAGCATCTGGCGCAGGTTCTCGGCCTGCTCGTCCTCGTAGACGCGCACCGCCAGCTTGCTGATCTTGGTCTCGCCCTCGACGATGCGCCGGACCGCCGGGCCGAAGCGGCTCTCGATGTCCGCGAAGGTGACATTGGTGTCCTCTACGGTGTCGTGCAACAGCCCCGCGATGATGGCGTCGGCGTCCAAGTGCATCTCGGCCAGGAGCGCCGCCACCGCCACGGGATGGGTGATGTAGGGCTCGCCCGAGCGACGCACCATCGACTTGTGGGCCTCTTCGGCCAGTTCGAAGGCCGCCGCCAGGCGTGTCTGCGCCTCGGCACCAAGGTAGCTCGTCTGGCTCCTGAGGCTCTCTAAAAGTCCGTTTGTGAGATGGGGCGCTGTGCGCACAGTCCTATCAGTATACCTAAAGCATATGAAGGACTGGGGACTGAGCGATGAGGACTGAGTAAAGGCCCCTAAACGCAGTCCTCAGTCCTCTCACCTCAGTCCTCTCACCTCAGTATCTGAACTATCTGAGGCTGATGCGAAAGGCGAGCAGGTAGAGGCCAAAGGCGCCGAGCACCAGGTTGCCCAGCCACAGCCCCAGCCACACCGGCAGGGCGCCCGTCTGGGCCAGGAGCTGGCCGACCGCCAAGAAGAGGTACCAGACGAGCGTCACCACCAGCGACAGGCCAAAGGCGACGCTGCGGCTGCGGGCGTAGAGGACCGCCAAAGGCACCGCCACCAAGATGAGGGTGAGGTTGGCGAGCGGCTCGGCCAGCCTGCGGTGGAAGAGCACCGCCGCCTGCCGCCTCTCTCCCGCGCTCAGCCGGGGGTCGCGGCTGTCGCGGAGGGCGTCCATGACCGAGCGGCTGTCCTCGAAACCGCCGCCGCCGTAGCGGCTGATGAGCTCGTCCAGGGACTGCGAGGTGGTGATCTCGAGGCTGCTCTCAGCCGAGGGCGCGCGGCTTCTCACCAGCAGGAGGCGGCGCAGGGTCTCCTCGGCGCCGCCCGCGCTTGGCTCGAGCGCCGCCAGGTCGAGGGCGGCCAGGTCCAAAACGGTGAGCTCGTAGCCGTAAAGGAGCAAAGAGGCGCCCTCGAAGCGCGCCCGCGCGGCATGAAAGACCGTCAGCGTGCGCTCTTCCCAGGCCTCGAGGCGGACATCCAAGAGGTCGTCGCTGCGGCGGTCGGTCGCGCCGAAGTGGAGCTGGTAGTCACCCAGGGCGACGTTCTGCCCGGCCAGCCTGAAGAGGCCGCTGCCGCCCGAGGAGAGCTGCCACCAGAGGCCGGCGACCCGGGCGTTGGTCTCGGGCAGGACGCGCTCGCTCAAGTAGAGCGCCGCGGCGGCCGCCAACAGCCCGCCGACGAGAAAGACGCGGGTGAGGCGGCCGAGCGCGACGCCGCCGGCCTGGACGGGCAGGAGCTCGTTGCTGGTGGCGAGCCGGCCAAAGGCCAAGAGCACCGCCAAGAGGACGGCGACGGGCAGGGTCTGGACCATCGCCGCCGGGAGTTGCAGGAGCAGCCAGCTCATGAGCTCCCTGAGCGGCGCGCCGACGATCCACTCTACCCGGGGCAGGGTCGCCGAGAGCACGATGAGCGAGGAGTAGAGCAGCAGGCCAAAGAGAAAGGGCGGCAGGCTCTCGCCGAGGAGGTAGCGGTCGAGCCGTTTCATGGGGCAGCGCCTCGAGCGGCAGCGCCGTGAGCAAAAGAGAAAGGGAACACGGAATCCACTCTTGCACGCTTTTCGTGCGCGTACATTAGCGAGGGAACAATAGAAGCCCTCGAGGCCGTGCGAGCGATTTCACTCTTCACGTAGGGGCGCGGGCAGCTTTACCCGATACGGTGTGGCGCCCCATCAGTGGGCAGTCTGTTCACGCTTTGCTTTCAAAGCTCTGCTGCGCTGCTTGATGTCATCGGCAAGGGTAAAGGCGGTTTCTGCGGCAAGGCTGCGCCCGCGTTCGGCGGCGAGATCGTCCAGACCCTCCTGAATATCCGCTGGCAGCTTGGCGCGTGCCTCGCCTTGTCGCCGCAAAAGTATCAATGCTTCCCCGATCACTTCTCCTTCGTCGGTGACGTAGCCGGTAGCGAGCTGCTGCTTGATGAGTTGCTCCTGTTCGCGGGTGAGTTCTATCGTCACGTTAGAAGGATAAACGATAGAAGCATAGGTGATTTCACATTTTCATGCTACAGTTTCTGTCGTGGATCACCTCACTAACGAAGTGGAGCCTCCTCCGCGAAGTCCTGAGCGCTTCGACCCAATTCACCCTCGAGCAAAGAAGGACCCCGGCCGAGACCGCTCCGGCTGGCTTGGCCTCTCAAGCTTACGCCTGTCCAACGTGCACAAGAGCTCATGCTGACGTTTTTCGTCATCCTGCTCCTCATCAGCTTCAATGCCCTCTACGTCGCCGCGGAATTCGCCGCCGTGAGTGCCAGGCGGACCAGGGTAAGCGAGATGGCCAGCGCAGGTCACAAGCTGGCCCAGCGCCTCCTGCCCATCATCCAAGACAAAAAGAAGCTCGACCGTTACATTGCCGCCTGCCAGATTGGCATTACCCTGTCGAGTCTCGTCTTGGGCTTTTACTCGCAAGCGCAACTGGCGCCCGTCATCAGCCCGGTGCTAGCCTCCCTCGGGAGCATGCAGGACGTGACCGCAACCTCCATCGCGGTGGTCCTTGTGCTGGTGGCGATGACAACCTTTCAAGTCGTGCTTGGCGAGCTGTTGCCGAAATCCGTGGCAGTGCGTTATCCGGAACGAGTTGCCACCGCGACCCTGTGGCCAATGACCTGGTCGCTCGTCCTGCTCTCCCCCATGATTGCCCTCTTCAACGGCTCGGCTTTCGGCATCATGCGGCGCCTGGGCGTCCAGGCGGCCGCGGGCCACAGCCACGTCCACTCGCCCGCCGAACTCGAGCTGCTCATCAACCAGAGCGCGCAAGGGGGACTCATCGACGCTGGGGAACGCGAGATGATCCATAATGTCTTGCGCCTAGACGAGTTGGTGGCCAGGCAGATCATGGTGCCACGCCCGCGCATGGTGAGCGTCGAGGTCAGCACCGAACCAAAGGCTGCTCTGGCTGACCTCCTGCTCTCCCCCCACACCCGCTTCCCCGTTTACGAGGGAAGCATCGACAGGCCCTTAGGCATCATCCACCTGACGGATTTAGCGCTCCTCGTTCAGGGCGGGAGCGAGACTGCGCTCGAGGGGATTGTCCGCAAGGTGCCCGTGGTGCCGGAGTCCCTGCCGGTGAGTGAGCTGTGGCAGCGCCTGAGGCAAAGCAACAACCATATGTCCATCATCTTCGACGAGTATGGCGGCACCGCTGGGCTGGTCACCCTGGAGGATATCGTCGAGGAGATCGTGGGGGAGGTTCAAGACGAGTTCGACCGTGAAGCCGCGCCCATCTGGCGGGCCAAGGACGGGCGCATCCGCCTTCGCGGCGACGTGCTGGTCAGCACGGTGATCGACAGGTTCGCGTATGACCTGCCGGTGTACATCAGCGACACGATCGGCGGTTTGGTCTTCCAGCT
>JALZLY010000282.1 GCA_030858465.1 Deinococcota bacterium | reverse complement strand
CATCGCTGTTTGGCTGACTTTCCGCCCCCTTTCATCATCTCGTGGTTCTCGATTGGAGGCAAGCTTTCTCGTCCTGGACGGTGTTAATAAAATACGTTAAAGTAAACTTGCACTAGCGGAATGTGGGTTTAAGCGCTTGCCCGACGCTAATCTTGCGTTGCTCCAGGTCCTGTGGAATAAGCTCATCGACGAGCTCACCAATCCCGAGTTCGTCAAACATGCCTGCGACCAAACCTAAGTGCTCCAACGTCTCGCTCTTGTATGTTTCGCTCATGGCTTAGCAAAGTGCCCGGCGATAGCGGGTATGGCACGCCTTAATTCTGAAATCGGCAAAAGAGGGGGCGGAATGTCGGATGGAACCTCCTCGAGCTGGCCTTCAGCCTAACAGTAAGACAGAACCGTTTTCTTATCTCAGGCGCTTACTCAGAGTTTGTTGTTTTCCCTCGAGGCCCTTCCTTGCCCGGCGGCGAGCAAGCCGAGACCCAGCCCCAGCGCCCCGGCGAGCGCCAGCGCCCGGGCGTTCACCGCGGCTTAAGGCTTGAGCACGACCTTGATACAGCTGTCCTCCTTGTGCTTGAAGGTTTCGTAGGCCTGCGGCGCCTCCTCCAGCGACATCGTGTGGGTGATGATGAAGGAGGGGTCGATCTCGCCCTCTTCGATGCGCGATAGCAGCGGGCGCAGGTACTTGTGCACGTGGGTCTGGCCCATCTTGAAGGTGAGGCCCTTGTTGAAGGCCGCGCCGATGTTGAGCTTGTCGAGAAAGCCGCCGTAGACCCCGGCCAAGGAGACGGTGCCGCCCTTGCGGCAGACCTGGATCGCCTCGCGCAGGACCAGAGGACGCTCGGTCTGGAGCCGGGCCGACTGCTTGACCTTGTCGTAGAGTGCGAGGGCGCCGGTGCCGTGCGCCTCCATGCCCACGGCGTCGATGCAGGCGTCGGGGCCGCGCCCGCCGGTCATCTCCTTGAGGGCCTGGATGACGTGGACCTCTTCGTAGTTCATCACCTCGGCCCGGCTGTGCGTCGCAGCCATCCTCAGCCGCTCGGGAAAGCGGTCGATGGCGATGACCCGCTCCGCGCCCAGCATAAAGGCGCTCTGGATAGCGAACTGCCCGACCGGACCGCAGCCCCAGACGGCCACGGTGTCGCCCCTTTGGATGTGGCAGTTTTCCGCCGCCATATAGCCAGTAGGGAGGATGTCGGTCAGGAACAGCACCTGCTCGTCTGACAGGCTCTCGGGAACCTTCATCGGCCCCACGTCGGCGAAGGGCACCCGCACGTATTCAGCCTGGCCGCCGGCATAGCCGCCCATCAGGTGCGAATAGCCGAAGATGCCCGCGGGCGCGTGGCCGTAGAAGGCCTCGGCCAGGCCCGCGTTGGGGTTGGAGTTGTCGCACAAGGACCACATCTCGCGCTCGCAGAAAAAGCAACTTCCGCAGGCGATGGGGAAGGGCACCACCACCCGGTCGCCGACAGCGAGGTTGGTGATCGCGCTGCCTATCTCGACGACCTCGCCCATGAACTCGTGGCCGAGGATGTCGCCCTTTTTCATGGTAGGGATGAAGCCGTCGTAGAGGTGCAGATCGGAGCCACAGATGGCCGTCGAGCTCACCCTGACGATAGCGTCGCGGGGATTCAAGATCTCGGGGTCGGGTACCGTCTCGACGCTGACGTTATTGACGCCGCTCCAAAGAGCGGCCCTCACCGGATTTCCCGAGGAGTGCTTGCTTCGGGAATGCTTGCTTCCGCGCGCCTTTGCGCCAGATAGCGCACGGCCAGGAGGCTCAGCAGGCTGAACCCGACGGTCTGAGCGAGGACTGCTGACAGCGCGGCGGGCTCAGCCGCTCGCAGGGTCAGCGGGACGAGGCTGAGGGCGCCGCTGAAGAGATGGACGCTCTGCTCGAGCAGGAAGGGACGGATGACCACAAGTTTTCCTCCTTGATGGCCGGCCATTGTGACGAGCGGGTGTGACGAGCGGGTGTGACGAGCGGGCCGGCTGCGCTCCCAAGGCTCGAGAGGCTGAGGCTGCCGAGGGTCTAAAGGTTTAGGAGCCGCGAAAGGTTTAGGGCCTGCGCCGCAACGCGGTGGCCCAGAGCGCGACGAGGCCGAGCTCCGCCGCCGCGTCGAGGAGATAGACGCGCGAGATGCGCCGCTTGCTCACATAGGTCACGTCGATGGCGCTCAGAAAGGCCGCACTGCCCATGGCCAGACTCGTGGTCTCGGGGCCGACGCGGCCGCGCAAACCGGCCAGGGTGAGCACGCCGCCGACCACGGCGATGAGCCCGCCGACGGTCTTGACCAGCCAGAGGTCGGTCTTGGGCCCCGTCACCCGCTGAAAGCTGCGCATGTCTACGAGCGGCCACAGCCCGGTGGCGAGGTAGAAGGGGCCCTGGACGAGCGCGGGCAGGCGCCCGCCGCCCCCCGTCCGCGCCGCTCCGCGGGAGCGCCGCACCTCAGTCCCTGCCGCGTCCCGAGGGCTGCCCGCGCGTGGTGGCGACCTCGCCGGCTTCCATGAGCGCCTTGAAGCGCGAGAGGTCGTCGCCTACTTGCATCTCGGGCTCCTCGCCGAAGAGCTTGGCGATGGCCGCGCCAAGCGCGCCGGCCGGCGGCCGGTAGGCGAGCGACACCCTGACCTCGGTGCCGCGCCCGCCCGGCGCGGGAGCAAAGCGCACCGAGCCGGCGTTGGCCACGTCCGCGCCAGGGAGCGAGCGCCAGGCGATGAACTCGCCGTCCTTCTCCTCGGTTACCTCGGCGTCCCATTCGACGCTCTGGCCCAAAGGCGCCTTGGCGACCCAGTGCGAGCGGCCGCCCTGGGTCTTGACCGACTCGAGGTGGTTCATGAAGCGGGGCAGGTTCTCGAAGTCGCGCCAGAAACGGTAGAGCTCAGCGGCAGGCTTGTTGATGGTGACGGACTTGTCGACCTCGAGGCCGCGCTCGCCTGCCACCGCCCGGTCGCCTCTCGGGGTGGTCATGGCCTTCGCCAAGGGCCGCTGGCCGGTGGCGCCGCGGTAGAAGAGATAGCCGCCCAGCAGGGCCACGACCGTTCCCGCCGTGCTCCGGCGAGTCAGCCCCAAGACGGCCAGCGTGCCGCCGAGCATGGCCGACACCCAGCGCTCCATGTCGCCGAGGGACGGTTCGCGCCTAGCTCCTTCGCTCCGCCTGGGTTGGTGAGGCTTCACGTCCACAGTCCACTTTTCCGACACGTTTTCCGACATGGTCCACCTTTCTGAGCCAAGAGCAGTGGCTCGAGGTCACTGTAAAACTGCCTTCAGCATAGCGGGGCCCTCGTAGCGCCTTTCTTACACCCCTGCTCTTTCACCCTTGCGCGCTCTTTGAGTGCTCACGCTGCTCGCGGGTGGACATCGCGTGGACATCACAGGGTCCGCGAGTAGACAGGCAAAAACCACCGAAAGAGACACGAAAAAAGGCCACCGAAAAAGGCCGGGCTCTCTTTGGCCCGGCCTGGTGCTTGCACGTCGCCTGCTAGCTTATCGCCTTGACGGTGTATTCGACGGTCTTACTGCCGATGGCGACCTTGAAGCTGTCGCCGGGCTTCTTGCCCAAAAGCGCCTTGCCGAGCGGCGACTCGTCCGAGATGCGCGGAATCTCGCCCTCCAAGACGCTCGCCTCGATGGGCGAGACGAGCTGGACCTCCAAGTCCTCGCCGCCCTTGCTCTCTTGCCCCTTGCCCTCTTGTAGGGTGATGATGGCGCCCAGGTCCACCTTGTCGACCTTGTGCGAGTCGATGATGATGGCGCGGGCGAGCTGGTCCTCGATGTCGTCGATGCGCTGCTCGAGCCGGGCCTTCTCGCGCTTGGCGTCCTCCAAGCCCGAGTCATCGTAGTCGTCCGACGAGCCGGTCAGCTCGCGCAGGATGCGGGTGGCCTCTTCCAGCCGCGTGTACTCCTGCTGCAAGCTGTTCTGGAGACGGTCATAGCCTTCTTGGGTCAAGCGAACTTCTCTGGTCACGTTTCCTCCTCGGTTGTTTATCCTGTTGTTTGCATCTTCGGTGCCTGAGCCGACATTGCAGCACGGCCACAACGGCCGTGACGGGCTTGGGTGATGCTCTGGATGATACTCTAGAGCCCTGCCCTAAGCGTTCAAAACAGCGTTATTCTAGCCTAGACGCAGGACTTTGGCTAGAGGCCCCGGCTCAGCGTCTTGCGGGCGGCGCCGAAGTCTCGGCCTGGAGCGTCGGGCTATAATCGTTGCTTGGCAGAAGGCTGAGCAGAAGGCCGAGCAGAAGGCCGTCAGCCCAGCTCGAGCAGGACCCACCCTGAGCAGGACCCACCCTGAGCAGGACCGAGGAGTGACACCATGACGATGAAAAGAACCCCTATTCCCATGACCGCCAAAGGCCTGGACAAGATCAAAAAGGAGCTTCATTACCTCATCGAGGAAAGGCGCCAGGAGCTCATCGAGTACATGGGCTCGGCACTCGCCGACGGCGATCTGCGCGAGAGCGCCGCCTACGACGAGGCGCGCATGCTGCAGAGCGCCAACGAGGCTAGAATCGCCGACCTAGAAGAGCTGATCAGCCGCGCGGTCGTCGTCGAGCAGGATTTGGACGGTCCCGCCGTGGCCCAACTGGGCGCGACCCTGGACCTGGAGGAGACATCCGGCGAGAAGTCCACCTTTCACCTCGTCGGCACCCACGAGGCGGACATCTTGGAAAATCGTATCTCCGACGAGTCGCCCCTGGGCCAGGCCCTGATGGGCAAGAGGTCCGGCGACACCGTCAAGGTCAAGATGGGCCGGCGCGAGGTCAGCTACAGCGTGGTGAACGTGCGCTTCGAGTAGGCAGGAGTGCCGTCCAAAAACCGAGTGGAGGAATAAAGGAATAGACGAAAGAATAAAGAATGAGGCCTGGTAACGACAGCAGGCCTCTTCGCAAGTGTTGTAACAGCCGTTGTCTAGTCCAAAGTCTAGTCTAAAAAGTCTCTCAGCTTGCGGGTGCGCGACTCGTGGTACTTGAGCTTGCGCAAGGCCTTGTTCTCGATCTGGCGGATGCGCTCGCGCGTCACCCCGAAGTAGGCGCCGACCTCTTCCAAAGTGTGCTCGCGGCCGTCGACCAGGCCCTTGCGCAGCTTTAGGACCATCGCCTCGCGCTCGGTCAGCTTGCCGAGAGCCTTGTCGAGCTCTTCGGAAAGCAGCGTCTTGCTGGCCTGCTCGACCGGCGACTCGACGCCCTCGTCGGGTATGAAGTCGCCGTAGAAGGAGTCCTTCTCGTCGCCGATGGGGGTTTCCAGCGAGACCGGCTCCTGCGAAACCTTGAAGACCTCCTCGACCTTTTCGGCGTTCCAGCCGGGACCCATCGCCTCGGCGATCTCGTCGTAGGAGGCCTCGCGGGAGAGCTCCTGCTGGAGCTGCCGGGCGGTGCGGGTCAGTTTGTTGATGGTCTCGACCATGTGCACGGGGATGCGAATCGTCCTCGCCTGGTCGGCGATGGCGCGGTTGATCGCCTGGCGGATCCACCAGGTCGCGTAGGTGCTGAACTTGTAGCGGCGGCGGTACTCGAACTTCTCGACGGCGCGAATGAGGCCCTGGTTGCCCTCCTGGATGAGGTCCAAAAAGGAGAGGCCGCGGCCGGTGTACTTTTTGGCGATCGAGACGACCAGGCGCAAGTTGGCCTCGATGAGGTGCTGCCGGGCCATGTCGCCGTCCTCTTTGACGCGCATGAGGCCGCGCTTGCTGCGCTCGGGCAGCTCCTCGCCCTCGCTGGCCAGGCGCTTCTGGGCGGCTTCGCCGTCCTCGATGCGCCGGGCGAGGTCGATCTCTTCCTCGAGGGTGAGCAGGTTGACGCGGCCGATCTCGTGGAGGTACTGGCGCACCGGGTCGTTGGTGGAGAGGCGGCTGCCCGCCATCAGCTCGGCGCGCGCCTCCATCTCCTCGCGCTCCTCGCGTTCGTCGACCTCATCGGCCTCGTCGTCCAAGGCGTCGAAGTCGTCCAAGTCGTTGAAGCCTTCGTCGTCGATGATCTCGTCTTCGGCGAGGTCGGCGATCTCGACGCCCTCCTTCTGCAAGAGCTGCATGAGGTCCTCAAAGCCCTCCCCCTCGCCAGGCTCGCGCCCCATGCCCTCAAAGGCCTTGCTGAGCGCGTTGGTGGCCTCTTCGGTGTTGAGGGAGCCCTGGCTCTTGCCGGTGGCGATGAGTCCCTGGATCTCAGCGGTGTTTTGCCAGCCCGGGCTGGGCGTCGCCACGGCTTCCGTGCCCTTGGCCGGCGCGGCCTTCTTGGCGGGCTTGGGGGGCTGCTTGGTCTCGGCTTTTTTGCTGCTTGCGTTTGTCGCCACATTGCCTCCTAGCGGCTCAGAGCGGTCAGCGTGAAAGGGTGCGGTGAGCCTGCGGCTGCACTGAAGTTATGGTGGGCTGGCGCGCCGGCCTGGGCGCGCTTGCGTTTGGGTGCTTGGATAGGGCTCTTGGACGCTGCTTGCGAGGCGGCAAGGGCCCTAGCATCGACCGTCTATTGTAGCATACCTCGGCGCGGCCAGATAGCCCGGCTGGAACATGAATCGGCGGCCCAATCCAGGGTCACGGGGCCTCACGGTGGGGTTCTTGGGCCAAAGCTTCTCGTCAAGCCCGCACCGAGCGCGCATCCTTTCAGCGAAGCCCCCTTTACCCTGATGTCACGCTTCTCATGGCCCTCGCCTGATAGATTGAGGCCGTGCTGAGACTTGCGCTTGTCGTTCTGGTGGCGGTGCTGGGGGTGCTGGCGGTGGTGGCCCTCCTGCCGGGGCGGCCGCAGCTCGTGCCCGACTCGAGCGTTCGCCTAGAACGCGTCAACTTGAACCTCTACCCCGAGGCCGACCCGGGGGCGCGCTGGCGCTTCGCGGCGCTAGCGCTGGACTACTCGCCCAACAGCCGCGAGTCGGTGCTCCACGAGGTCACCGAGGGCCTGCGCCTGGTGGACGGCGAAAGCGACTTCACGCTCTGCGCGGACGAGGCTGTCATCGACAGCCGCGACAACCTGCGCAGCCAGAGGATCTTCGTGCATTTTTTGGGCGAGAACATCGACATGGAGATGCAGGGCGACGGTGTCCGTCCCGTCCTCATCAACCAGGACGCGGGACGCTTCGAGATCCCGCGGCTCAACTACAGCGGCGAGGGCTTGGGCGAAAACTCAGGCGACGACGCCTACGCCGACTTCGACCTCGCCGACTTTCAGGTGAGCAACCCCCGCAATCAGTACATCGACGGCGAGAGCCTCTACACAAGGGAGAACCCATGTCCAGAACCCTAAGCCCAGTCCTCGCCGTGCTCGTCTGCGCCGCGCTCCTCAGCGTGGGCGCTCAGGAGCCAGCGGCACAGGACCAGGAGGCGCGGCGCATCATCACCATCGAGGCGGTGGGCGGCTCGTCCTCCGGCAACATCCGCACCGGACCCATCACCTTTACCCATCCCGAGCCCGAGGGTGTGGTGGCGACCGTCTCCACCCTGACCATCTACGGCCAGCAGGCTACCCTGCGCGCGCCCGAGGGTGTGGCCATCAACCAGGCGCAAGGCCAGCGCACCGCCTCCTTTGAGGATGGCGTGCGCGTCGTCCGGGGCCGGCTGAGTGCCACCGGCCCGGCCCTCGTCTACAACGAGGAGAGTGGCCGCGGCGTCCTGAACGGCCCGGCGCAGGTCACCGTGAACCCGCGTGAGGAGGACGACGACGAGGTCGAGATCGCCGCCGACGAGGTAGACTTCGACGTCGATACCGACACCAGCACCAGTCGCGGCAACGTGACCTTGGTCAGCGGCAACAGCAGCGCCGAGGCCGAGGAGATCGTCTTCGAGGAGGAGCGCGAGCTGGCGCGGCTGCGCGATGAGGCCGGTCAGGTGACCGTCGTCCGCCAGAGCGAGGACGGCCTTCTTACCATCACCGCCGACGAGATTCGCGTGCTGACCGCCGACAACCGCCTCCTGGCGCGGGGCAACGTGACCTTGACGAGCGGCAACACCACCAGCACCGGTGACACCGTCTACTTCGACGACGAGGCCGCCCGGGCCGAGATCATCGGCAGCCCGGCGCGCGCCGCCAACGAGGTGGAGGGCTTTACGATCAGCGGCGGGCGCATCGAGCAGCTCACCGACTTGGACGTGGTCGAGCTCTTAGACGGCCCGCCCGGCTTCGAGGAGGATACCTTCGACCTGACGTTCGAGCAGTCCTAACCGGTGCGCTCTCTCGTCCCGGCCGCGCTCGTCCTGTTCCTCCTCGGCGCCGCCTTTGCCCTCGAGCAGGGCGGTGGGGCCGCCCCGGCCGGGGACCCGCCGGCTGAGGACGCCGCGGATGAGGATGTGCCGGCTGAAGACGCGCCGGGAGAGGGGACGGACCTACCCGGTGAGGACGCGCCGGCTGAAGACGCGCCGGTTGAAGACGCGCCGGTTGAAGGCGTGGCAGGTGAGGACGTGGCAGGTGAGGACGTGCCAGGTGAGGACGTGCCAGGTGAGGACGCCCCGACACCGGAGCAGAACCAGGAGGTCGTCTCCTCCTTGAGCATCCGCCGGGGCGAGCGCACCATCTTGGTCAACCAGTACGCGCCCGGCGAGGCGGGCGGGCGCTTCATCCTGCGCAACCCCGGCTGCGAGGAGGAGAGGCGCGTGAGCACCGTCTACGCGCCCGAGCCCTACCTCGTGGAGACGCTCGTGGGCGAGATGCGCATCCTCTCGAGGATAGTTCTGGAAAAGCAGCCGGAGGAGGGCCAGGAGAGAACGCAGCTCGAGATGATCGACGCTGGCCTGGAGATCGACGAGCGGCGCTGCCCCCAGAACATCACCCCGACGGGCGAAGCCGGCGTCAGCATCGTCGAGGGGCGCAGCACCGTGAGGGGCAGCCACCTCCTCTACGACAACGCCACCGGCCTCGGCACGCTGGTCGGAACGCCGGAGGTGCCGGTCACGCTCGAGCGCGAGGCGGAAGGCGAGAGCGAGCGGCTCAGTGCGCGGGCCGACGGCATGGCCTTCAATGTGGACGACGACAACACCCTCCTGCGCGGCAACGTCACCGTCGAGTCGGGCGCGCGGGTCAGCGAGGCCGGCGAGTTCGAGTACGACGAGACCTCGAACATCGCCTTTTTGCGCGGTAGCCCCGAGGCGCCGGCCACCAGCCGCGAGGGCGCGGACGTGGTCTCGGGCGAGCTCATCGAGTACGACCTCAGCACCAACGACGTCGTCGTCACCGGCTCGGTCAGCGGCACCATCCAGATCGACCCTCAGGGCCAGATCGACCCTCAGGGCCAGATCGACCCTTAGGGCCTAAGGATCTAAGCCCTCAGCGTCTAAGCCTCGAGCCAGGCCAGGAGCGGCGCGCGCAGGCGGGTCAGGCCCTTGTAGCGGAGCAGGTCGTCGTCCATCGAGCGGAGCGCAGCGGCCAGCCTCCGCTTGCGCTCGTCTGTGCTGAGCACCTCGGCGAGCGGCCTGACGCTCACGCGGATGGTGAAGAGGCAGCGCTGCAGCGCGGGCAGGGCGCAAGTCGTCTGCCGCTCGACGCGGAGGAAGACCCGCGAGCCGAACCGCGCGGGGTCCTTCAGCACCTCTTCGGGCAGCGTGTTCTCGGGATAGTCGGGCAGAGCCGGGTTGTGGTCGAGCCTGGGATCGGTGACGAGGCCCCAGGTGTAGCGGACGAAGGGCCCCTTGCTGAAGAGCGCCTTCATCACCCGCCGCGCCGAGGCCAGCAAGGGCGCGTTATGCGCCACCGGCGCGTGGATCTGCGCGTAACCGAGGCCGGCATTCTCGGCGGGGCGCCAGTGACTGGGAAAACAGACGTGCAGCAGTTCGGCGCCGTGCGTTTGGGCCTCGCCGCGCATGATCACGAAGTCCTCCTGCACGGTGAGCGCCAGCGCGTCGGCCAGGCGGAGAACGCCGCGCTGCGCCGAAAGCCAGCGGGCGGCGCGTTCGCCCAAGGCGGCCAGCGGCGCGTCCGGGTCCGTCCTCACATTCCCCGCTGGGTCGAGCTCGAGCCCTGAGGCCTTGAGGGCGACCTTTTCCTGCTCGATCTCCACCAACTCGGGGTGTTCCTCGGCGAGCAGGGCGAAGACCTGTCGCAAAGCTTCGCTCAGGCCCGCCTCGTCACAGCCCGCGTGCAGACGGCGGCAGTGGGCCGCGTGCCCTTCCAGTTGCGCCAGCTTGCGCTCGAGGTAGTGTTCCAAGGCGTCGTCGATCTGAAAGTGCCCCCGTTCGACGCGGCCGAAGAGCTCACCGCCGAGGCGGTGCATGTCAGGCACTACCCGGTAGCGCTCGGTCACCGGAAAGGGCAGGTCCGGCGGCGGCAAGACCATGCCCGATCCGCTCATCCGCCCCGCTCAGGCCTTGGGCAGGTCGAGCACCAGGAGGCCCTCGCGCAGATGCGCCTGACCCCGTTCGCGCACGACCTCGCCGGGCAGGGTGACGCTGCGCTGGAAGTGGCCGCTGGGCCGCTCGGTCATGAGCAGGAGGGGCCCGTTGTCGCCGTCACCATAAGGCTCGCGGATGCCGGCGATGGTCAGCTCGCGGCCCAAGATGGCGACCTCGAGGTCGTCTTGGCGCACGCCCGGCACCTCGGCGATGAGACGGTAGGCGTCACCGGTGTCCAAAAGGTCTAGCCTGGGGCTCAGGCCGTCGTCCGGCAGCTGAAGTTCCTGGCTCAGCGAGGTGATGCGTTCGCGCAGGTTGAGAAGCTGCCGCAGGTCGGAAGTCGTGTCGAGTTCCATGGGGGGAGTCTAGCACCTCGCGGTGACAGCTTTGTTGCTGTTCTGTTACTGTCCTGTCACTGTCCTGTCACTGTTCTGTTACTGTGAATGGCCTTGACTGAGAAAACTCCAACCGAGACCCTACCCGAGAAAACCTCGCTCCTTTCCGTCCCCGTGCTCGCCGGTCCCACCGCCTCGGGCAAGAGCGGCGCCGCCCTCGAGCTGGCTGCGCGTTTCCCGCTGGAGATCGTCTCCGCCGACGCCATGCTGGTCTACCGGGGGATGGACGTCGGCACGGCCAAGCCGACCCCCGCGGAGCGGGCGCGGGTGCCGCACCACCTCATCGACGTGGTCCGGCCCGACCAGCCCTTCAGCGTTGCCAGCTACATCCGGCTGGCCGAGGCGGCGATAGCGGACGTGCTGGCGCGGGGCCAGAGGCCGCTCGTCGTCGGCGGCACGGGCTTTTACATCCGCGCGCTGGCGCAGGGCCTGCCCACCGTGCCCCCGGCCGACCCGGAAGCTCAGGCCGAGCTGTGGGAGATCGTCGAGAAGCAGGGCTTAGAGCCCCTCCTGCGCGAGCTCGAGGCCGCCAGCCCCGAGGATGCGCTTCGGGCGCAGCGCAATCCCCGGCGGGTGCTGCGGGCCGTGGAGATCCTCCGCCGGACGGGCCAGCCGCCGAGCTCCTTCCCGGTGACCCCGCCGCGCTTTCGCTATAGCGAGGTGGCGCTCTTGCCGGGGCTGGACAGGCTCGAGCCGAGGATCGAGGCGCGCCTCGCGGCGATGTTTCAAGAGGGTCTGGTGGACGAGGTGGCGCGGCTCATCGCCCGCTATCCGAGCCGCCCCACCGCCACGCAGGCCATCGGCTACAAGGAGATCGCCGACTTTTTGGAGGGCCGCCTTAGCCTGGCGGAGGCAGGGGCGGCGGTGCGACTAGCGACGCTGCGCTACGCCAAGCGCCAGCGCACCTGGCTCAGGAAGAAAGCGGGCGCGCGCATCCTAAAGGTCTGCGCGGACGAGGTCTTGGATGAACTTGCCATTTGGCTCGAGCGTCTATAATGCTCGAGCTATGACCCTAGCCAGCTACCGCATCCGCCGCTACGAACCGGGCGACCTGGCGGCCGCCTACCGCATCTGCTTGAAGACCGGCGACTCGGGCGAGGACGCCAGCCGTCTCTACGGCGACCCCGAGCTGCTCGGCCACCTCTACGCCGGACCCTATCTCGTCCTCGAGCCCGAGCTGGCCTTTATGCTCAACGACGAAGGTATGCTTGGCGACGAGAGCGGCGTCTGCGGCTACATCCTGGGCGCGCTCGACACGGGGCGCTACCACCGGGCTTACCTGGAGCGCTGGCTGCCCGCACTCCAGGCGCGCTACCCCGACCCGGAGGGAGGCCCCGAGAGCTGGACGCCCGACGAGCGCATCCGGCACCTGCTCCACCATCCCCGGCTCGAGCTGCCCGAGGCCGCCCACGACTACCCCTCGCACCTGCACATCGATCTCCTGCCCCGCGCCCAGGGCCGAGGCGACGGCAGGCGGCTCATGGACCGCTTCTTGGACGAGTTGAGGGCGCGAGGCTCGAGGGGCGTACATCTCGGCGTGGGCGCGCGAAACAGCCGCGCCCAGCGCTTTTATCATGCGTACGGCTTCACCGAGCTGTCGCGCCAGGACTGGGGCGTCACCTTCGGCATGAAACTATGACCGGCGTAGCAGGCCGTCACGTGGGCCTTGAGATGCAGGTGAGCGTGTGACAGTCTTGTGACGGTGCGGGCATGACGGGACAAACGTGAAACTGCCCGGCGCAGAACACGCCTACATTCCACCAGCAAAGCTGGAAAATTATTTGTTGTCGCTAATCCATCCGCTTGGCAAGTCAAAAGCCAAGCTTCTACGTGCTGCCGGCTTCGATAGCAAGAGCGCGAATGTGTTGGCACGCCATCTGTTGACTATCGCCTCTTCGGAAGAGGTGCAGGAGAGTGTACTGACACCCTATGGGATGAAATACCTCGTTGATGGCAGCATCCGAACACCGCTGGGCAAGTCACTGCTCTTGCGCACCGTCTGGATCGTGGAAAGAGGTGAAACTAAGCCGCGCTTCGTGACGGCATATCCTCTATAATGGCATAAAGGGGCTGTGGTGATTCAAGAGCTGGACCTGGTGGTTCTAAACCGAGATGTTGAAGAACACGGCTTACAGGCCGGTGATCTTGGAGCCGTGGTGCATTGCTATCGGGACAGGCAAGCCTTTGAGGTCGAGTTTGTGACGGCCGAAGGAAGAACCATCGCCCTGCTGACCCTTGGTGAGGAGGAGATTCGCCCTTTAAAAGGCAAAGAGATCCTCCACGTCAGAGAGGTCGCCTGATCTGGCGCTGACTAGGCTCAGCCGCCGGTTCCGACCTTGTCGCCCTTTTTTTCCTGCTTGTCCTTTTTGCGCCCGAAGAACCCCTTGATGTGCCCCAACAGCCCTTCCGGCTCCTCGACGGCCTCGCCGGTCTCCTCGGCGTAGGCTAAGAGCAGCTCTCTCGCCTTGGGGCTGAGGCTACCGGGTACGCGCACGGTGGTGGTGACGATCAGATCGCCCATGCCGAGCTGACGGAGCCGGGGCATGCCCTTGCCGCGCAGCCTGAACTCGCTGCCCGGCTGGGTGCCGGGGGGAACGGTGAGCGGCTCTAGCCCGTCAAGGGTGGGAACCGTGAAGGCGCAGCCGAGCGCGGCCTGGGCCAAGCCAAGTTCCAGGGTGTAGATCACGTTGTACCCCTAAAAAA
>JALZLY010000281.1 GCA_030858465.1 Deinococcota bacterium | reverse complement strand
CTTTCCGTGCCCATAGCGACGTGGCTCCACCCGATCCCATCCCGAACTCGGAAGTTAAGCACGTCAGCGCCCATGATAGTTGGGGAGCAGTCCCCCGCAAAAGTAGGTCGGTGCGGAAAGTTATTTTTATCCAGTTCCTTATGATCATGCCAAGCACACTTTGCAAGCCCAAATTGGGCCTTAAAAGTGTGCTTTTGCGTGTTGTGGTAAACCCAGGCGTGACTGGCTTGCCGACGGTTTCGCGAGCGGATCTTCGTTCGGGCGCTCAGCTCTGCTGAGGCTTCACACCCTACCAGCGCGGCAGCGTCTCTCCCTCGGGCCGCTGCCAGGGGTTGGCGATCATCAGGCCCTGCGAACTGAAGACCGTCACCGGCTCGCCCTCGACGAGGAGCGAGACGCGCTCGACGTCGCGCGGCTGGCTGAGCGTGTAGAAGAACTGCTCGAGCCGCCCTATCATCATGGCCGTGCCGCCCCCCGCCTCGAACTCGGTCGACAGGTCGACGCTCACCAGGTCACTGCTCTTCGACAGTCCCAGAACCCGCGTATCCGCCGGAACGGCCGAGGACAGCCCGCGCGCCTCCTCCTCCGGCGTCGGCCCGGCGATGAGCGCCTGCAAGGCCGCAGCCAGCCGGGCCTCGGCGTCGTCGCCCCGGACGCGGCGGCCTACCGCCTCCAGCGTCATGGTGGTCGCCTCGCTGCGCACGAAGTAGACGACGCTGTCGGGCAGGCGGTTCAGCGTACGCATCACCAGCACGCCCGACAGCGCCAAGAGGAGCAAGAGCGCCAAGGCAACGACGCGGAGAAGGGTGGTGCGCATAAACGCAGGGGTCAGGGGTTCAACCGAGCCCTGAATCCCGACCCCCAGCCCCCTTCTTTATAGGCAGGTACTCCGGCCGCCACATCCTGCTCTCGACGAAGCCCTCGAGCCCCGCCTCGGGCACGCTGTTGGTCATCACGCCGTCCGCTCTCGCCTGCTCTATCACCGCCATCGCCACGCGCTTGCTGGCGCCGCGCAACTGCTCGATGCGCGGGTAGACGCCGCCATGCTCCAAGCGCATGGGGTCCACGTAGACGGCGAGCGCCTCGGCGGCCGCCGTGAACATCGTTCCGGTCACGCGCGCAGCGCCGCTCAAGATGACGCCCAGGCCCACGCCGGGAAAGATGAAGACGTTGTTGCCCTGGCCCACCGGGCGCAGTAAGCCGTCAAAGGCCACGTCCTTGAAGGGGCTGCCGGTAGCGACGATGGCACGGCCCTCGGTCCAGCGGTAGATGTCTTCCGGCACCGCCTCGCTGTTGGCGGTGGGGTTGGAGAGCGCGAAGATGGTGGGGTAGGGCGTGTTGGCGTCCACCGCCCGCACCACCTCCTCGCCAAAGGCGCCGCGCTGGCCCGACAAGCCCAGGAGCGCAGTCACCCGGGCCTGCCTGACGGTCTCGAGCAGGCTGGGAATTTGACCCTCTACCCTCCAGCCCGCGACGCGACCGGGGTCCTGGGCGAACTCGAGCTTGTAGGGCTCCAGGTCCTTCCTGTTCCTTAAGATGAGCCCCCTCGAGTCGATCATGTAGATGCGCCCCGCCGCCGCCGCCGCGCCCAGGCCGTCACGCTGCAAACCGAGCGCGATCTGCCGCGCCACCCCGACCCCGCCCGCCCCGGCGCCGTGGATCAGAAACGTTCCCTCGCCCAGGCGGCTCTGGCTCTTGCGCGCGGCCGCCAGCAGGCCCGCCAGGACCACCGCCCCGGTCCCCTGAATGTCGTCGTTGAACGACGGCAGGACCCCTTGATAGCCCTCCAAGACGTCAAAGGCCTTCTGCTTGCTGAAGTCCTCCCACTGCAACAAGACATTGGGAAACTTTTTCTTGAGTGCCGTCACGAAGCGCTCGACAAAGTCGCCGTAGGCCTGGCCCGTCAGCCGCTCGTGCTTGACGCCCAGGTAGAGCGGGTCGTCCAGGAGGTCCTGGCGGTTGGTACCCACGTCGAGCTCGACCGGCAGGGTCACGGCCGGGTCGATGCCGGCGGCGGCGGTGTAGAGCGAGAGCTTGCCGATGCAGATCGCCATGCCGCCAAAGCCCTGGTCGCCGATGCCCAAGATCCCCTCGGAGTCGGTCGCCACGATGAGCTCGACCTCGGGAAAGGGGATGTGCCCCAAGAGCGTGTCGATGTCGCCGATGTTCTCGGTCGATACCACCAGCCCGCGCGGGTAGCGGTAGATGCGGCTGAACTGCTCTACCGCCTGCGCCACCGTGGGCGTGTAGATGATGGGCAGCATCTCCTCCAAGTAACGCTCCACCAGCGCGTAGAAGAGCACCTCGCTGCGGTCTTGCAGGACGCGCAGGTAGACGTGCTTATCGAGGTCGGCCGTGAAGCTTCTGAAGTTCTCGTAGGAGCGCTCGACCTGTTCGTCCAGGCTGGACACATGCGTCGGAAAGAAGCCCAGCAGCCCAAAGGCGCGCCGCTCATCCAGCGTAAAGGCCGTGCCCTTGTTGAGGAGCGGCAGCCGCGTCAGCAGCAGGCCCGAGAGGTCCGTCTCGAGGTAGGGCCGCCCCTCTGCGTCGGTTTTCTTGTCGTACTGTTTCATGACCACCCCCTGCCGCCCGAATTTCCCTAAGCTACCATACCGGCGCCAAAGGACCGCCGGTGGCGCGGAAGCTTCAGGTGAGGCGGAGGGCGACAGAGAAGGTGTTCTGGAACTGGAAAGCTCCAAAACCGGCTCTGCCGAGACGTGCTAGACTCTAGCTACGAGGTGGTTTATGAGCGCGCAGGTGCAGAATCGACTGGTTACCGCCGAAGAGCTTTTCGACAGGCCGGATGACGGCTTCAGGTACGAACTGGTGAGGGGAGAACTCAAGCAAATGTCGCCACCGGGAGAAGAACACGGTATCCTCGTCGTAGAGGTAGCGGCCTCGCTCCACAACCACGTCAAGGCCAATAAGCTTGGCATGGTCTACGCGGGTGAGACCGGCTTCAAACTGGCTTCTGACCCCGACACCGTGCGCGCGCCCGACGTGGCCTTCGTGAGCCGGGAGCGGCTGGAAAGGTTAGCGCCCGGAGTCGGTTACAGGCCGGAGGCTCCCGACCTAGTCGTGGAAATCATCTCCCCCAGCGACCGCTATACTGAGGTCGACGAGAAGGTCTCGCAGTGGCTCGAGGCCGGCACTCGTATGGTGCTGGTCGTCAACCCCAGGAACCGCTCCGTCAGGATGTACCGCTCGAGGCAGGAGGGGCGGCTGCTCACGGGGGAGGACGTAATCGACGGAGCGGATGTCGTGCCGGGTTGGAAGCTGCCTGTTGGGGAGCTATTCGCTTGAGCTACTCTTCAGCAGCCCAGAAAAATAACCGAGTGAGCGGTACTCTAATTCTCCTACTATCATCGCTCGGTCCAAAAAACGATTAAACTCTTCGCAGGACGTTTCAGGTACGAGTGAACAGCTATGACATGCCGCTAAATTCGTCGCATCAGGTCCTTGGCCGCCCCGTCCCATCTCCATACAAACAGGATCAGCAGAGCACCACTGCGCAGCCTCTACCGCCTTTTTGATGACCGGTTCCAAAAGTCCCGGTTTGCCCATTCGGACTAAACCTCCCATCGTCCCTTCGGCGTCGCCTGAAGCGGTGTAAATCAATATCCCCGCCATCGGCGCATCAGGTTCATCAGATATATATAGTCTCTCACGAAGGGCTGCCGAACTATAGCCGCACTCAAAGGTGAGCCGGTTGATGAGCAAGTGAGCAAAAGTATGTACCAGCAAGAAACGTGGGCTGATGATCCGTTCGCGCAGCTTGCGCTCCTCCTGCACCTGTTTATAGCGCTTGATGAGTGGGTTTACCCTCGCCGCTATCTTGGAAGCGTTTTCCTTGAGCCAAGTCTGGACACTCTCTTCACTGAACTCGAGAAAAATTCCCTCACCGTAGACGACGTAGGCAGGCAACCAGGAGGCCTTAGCAGGGTCACGGCGCAGCATACGTTTCAGATCCTTCAACTCCTGCTCAGTGGGCAGAATACGAGTAAAACCCACCAGTGCCCTAGTTTCTCGCAACTTATCAATAAGAGTAATTTTGGAAAAGTATTGTGCTATGTCCGGCCCATAGGCTTTATCAGCGATGCGGATGCGCAGTTCTTCGTCCCGCCTCGGTGTCCTTAGAACATTGAATTCCTCACGGCGAAAATCCGTCTCCTCTTTCGGTTCCACTCGTTCCTTCACGCCCTCGAGGACAAGCTCGAGCCCCGCTCGAAGCTGCTCATCGGAGAAAGGCTTGATTAGCTCGGCAACTTCGGCACCACCGCGCAACAGTTCCGGCGTAAGCATTGACTTAGGAAAGTTGTTGATGAGGAACTTCAGCGAAGGACTTTCCAAGACTGCAACCAGGTCGGCAGGTACATTATTACTACCTCTAGGAACGAAGATTGCACTGCGCGTCTGGGCATAGTAAACATTCGAAGCGCTGCGCAAGGCAGCTCTGAGCTGACAGTCACACGGCTCACCCTCTTCCGTGCCAAGCCAGGGCCTACTGCCTTGACAGAGGTATCTCTCACCCTTTTCTAGCGCGTTACTGAGCACCGTCTGGCCATTATTTTCAAAAGTCACGGCGTTGAGAGAGCGCTCCTTGCCGCAGCCACACTTCACCTTCTGGCCTGCCAGCGTCGCGCTTCCTGTAGCAATAAGGCGTATATCTTGCTGACAGCCAGGATTGACCGATTCGTGCACCCACTCCCGCCAGGGAAAGTCTTGCAGATGTCCCCGTTCACACATCGCAATGAGAGGAACTTGCGTCAGCGTGCGGTAATAGCCATCTTTTTGGCACGCTGCGCATAGTGGTCTCTCTCGCACAACCAGACGCAGTTTCTTGAGGCGGCCACAACGGGAACAGCTATGCCATTGGGGAAAGCGCAAAAAGGGAATGGTCATGCCGCTATTGGGAACATCCTTGCCCGGCACACGAAAATCGGGGGGTTGGCGAAAGTGGTTAACCCCTAACTGCCGCGATAAGCGCCACTCTTCTTCTTTGAACTCGCGGATATCTCCTTGACCGCCGTCCTCCCGCTTGTACCAGTGGTCGAGTCCGGCAGTGATCAGAGATAAGCCGTCCCTAACCACAACCATCGCACCGACGCCAAATGGTGCAATCAATTGAGCGCGCCTGATGGGACCGTTAGGCATGGCTCTCTTCGGTGATATAGAGTTGGGTAATCTGCGCTTGGCATTCAGCGTCTACGTTGCGCATGGAATTAGGGGTCTTCCACGTCAACTTCTCTCGCTCAGGTTTGACATATTCACCGGCACGCATCATGAGAGGAATCTCTTCATCTTGCGGACCTGCTCGCCACTTCGTTCGCTGCCTCTCTTGCCATTCCTTGGCGCGCTTATCAAAAACCTGCTCAAAGTATGGCGCCTCTTTGGGGTCAACTTTTTGAATTCTAGGCATGAGGACGGCCCGCAACTGTTCAATAATGTCTGCCGGATAAGGGTCCGGGCTTTCCACGACAGCTTCGCTGCCCCTTTGCATCGCATAGGCGACCATCACCCCATGCAGCGCTCTATCTAGCACAGGTGGCGAGAAGGGGGTGACGCTGGTCGGCTCGACCTGCGCATAGAGCTTTTCATGATAGCTGCGGAACTGCTCGAAGTGCGAGCGGTCACGCGGATTTTTAGGGTTGTAGAGCGTCACCACCAGTCCTGGACGCTCCCACCATTTCCTGCCGACTCGTCCCGTCACCTGAATATACTGAGCGGTCGTCTTGGGCTGCCGCACCACCGCCATGAGCGACAGACGGTCTACGTCCACGCCGACTTCAATGATGCTCGAGGCGAGGCAGACATCCACAGGCGGGGATTTGACGGATTTGCCTCCCGGCACCCAGGTATTTTGAGGGCTACAAGCAATCTCTAGCTTGGCGAGCGCCCTCGGCACTTCATCGTTGCGCAGGCGACCCGTAAGCTCTTCAGGGCGATAGAGATAACGCAAATCCTTGAACTCCAGGCCGAACCGGTTTCTGAGTGTTTTAAAGTAGTCGGGGATGCGCGACTGAAACAGCGATAAGCTCGTGCCGAGCTCGCGTAAGCTGCCGAAAAAAAGCATGAGCGTCCACCAGGGGTCGCGCTCCTCTGGGGAGAGCGGCATCGGGGCTTGCAACAGCGCTGCAAAGGTGCGCTCCTGTGAGGTTTCCAACGACCGCAGACCCGGCGCGTTGACACCCACGTAGCGCCTTCCGGGAAGCAAATTACCGTCAGCATCCCTGGCATGACGCGCGAAGAAGGAATCGCCATCTTCAAGCCCCGGTGGCGGAAAGAGGGTAACCTCATTCCGCGCGTAAAGCGCCTTGATCTGCTCGAGGTAGCTCCTGATGGTTGCGGTCGAGCAGACGATTTTGGGCGGCACAACCTTGCCGCCACGTCTATCCGTGCAAAGCTCCTCGATTAGGGCTTCATAAAGTCCCACCATCGAACCCAACGGCCCGGAGATGAGGTGCAACTCGTCTTGAATGATGAGACCGGGCGGGGACACCTGCCGCTCCCCGGAGGAAGCAAGGCCGAATAGCGAACGCGCCTCGGAGCGCCACGCCAAGACCGCAAATTTATCTACCGTACCGATGACGAGCGAGGGGCTTTTGTCATAAATATCCTCGTCGATCACATAGACGGGCAGAGCCTTGCTAAACTCACATTGCCTATCGGGGCAGCAAAAGACCACTGTTTTCTCGACGCCTCTCGATGTATCGATGCCCGTCCGCCTGTAGCCCAAAATCTTCTCAGCCTTCGACATGGACTTGGGCAGGTTGCCTTCAAAGACTCCCATCTGTGCAGCGCACCAGGGACAACGCCCTAAGATAAACGGGTTTTCACCTCCTCCTTTTCTCTCGAGGTCTTTTAACTTACTATCGGCATCTCTACGGCTGTTCGGCGTTGTATCACCACCCAACCATATGCCAATCGAGAAGGGAGCTTCACCAAGTTCATTAATGCAGTCGCGGCGCAAGTGCTCCATAGCGCAGATAAGTGCTGAGGCTCTTTGAAACTGCTGCGCCGTCAGCAGCCGCAACGTGTAACGCATGAGGACGTGAACACCCTCGTCCCTCGAGTCTTTGAGCCGTCTCATAAACAGGGTGAAGGCAGCGAGCCCTAAGTATGCCTCGGTCTTTCCACCACCCGTCGGGAACCAGATGAGTTCAACCCGGTTTCTGTCAG
>JALZLY010000280.1 GCA_030858465.1 Deinococcota bacterium | reverse complement strand
AGGTGGGGCTGGACAAGGTCGGCAACCGCACCCGCGTCAAGGTGACCAAGAACAAGGTCGCGGCGCCCTTTCGCGAGGCCGAGGTGGACATCATGTTCGGCAAAGGCATCGACAAGTTGGGTGACCTTATCTCGATTGCCAGTGACTTGGACATCATCCAGAAGTCGGGCTCGTTCTTCAAGTACGGCGGCGAGACCATCGGCCAGGGCAAGGAGAAGGCCGCTAGCTATCTGAGCGAGAGGCCCGAGGTGATCGACACCATCAGGGCGCAGGTGATGGCGGCCATCAAGGGCGACCCGGCGCGCGTCGGCCGCGCCGGCACAGGCGATGACGACGGGAGCGACTCGTGAGCATGGCGGCGGCGGCGCTGCTTGCCGTCCTGGGCCTGCTCGTCGGCGGTCTCATCGGCTTCGCCTTGCGCCAGCGCCAGGATAGGAGCCTCTTGGGGATCGCCCAGCGCGAGGCGGACGCCCTGCGCGCCCAGGCCGAGGCGGAGACCCGCATCATCCTCCAGCGCGCCGAGAGCGAGAGCGCCGAGCGCCAGGCGCGGGAGCGCAAGGAGCTCGAGTACGAGGCCGAGCGCAGCCGCCAGGCGCTCGAGTTCGAGACGAGCCGCGCCCGCGAGAGCCTGGCCCAGGAGCAGAGCCGCGTGCATGAGGCCATCGAGCGCGAACGGCAGGAGCTGAGGCTCGAGCGCGAGGAGCTGAAGCGCGACCGCGACAAAGCCGACGCTCTAGAGGAGCGCCTGAACCGCCGCGGTGAGCAGCAGGACGCCCGGGCGCTCAAGCTCGACGACATCGAGGAGCGCTTGAGCGCGCGCGCCGAGGCTCTAAAGGCGCGCGAGGACGAGACCCTGGCGAGGGCAGGTGAGATCGACCGCCAGCTCCACGAGATCGCTCAGCTCTCCCGCGAGCAGGCCGCCGAGCTCATCATGGAGCGCCTAGAGCGCGAGCTCGAGCGCGAAAAGGCGGTGCGGGTGCGCGCGGCCGTCGAAAAGGCCGACCTCGAGGCCAAGCGCAAGAGCACCAACATCATCGCCCAGGCCATCCAGCGCAGCGCCTCGGAGGTCTCGGCCGCCATCAGCGTGTCGGTGGTGCCGATTCCCTCGGACGCCATGAAGGGCCGCATCATCGGCCGCGAGGGCCGCAACATCCGCGCTTTCGAATCGCTGACGGGCGTCGATCTGATCATCGACGACACCCCCGAGGCGGTGTTGCTCTCCAGCTTCAACCCCATCCGCCGCGAGGTCGCCAAGCTGGCGCTCGCCGAGCTCGTCGCCGACGGGCGCATCCACCCCGCGCGCATCGAGGAGGTGGTCCAGCGCGCCCAGAGCGAGATGCAGACCTATATCCGCGAGCGCGGCGACGAGGCCGCCCTGGAGGCCAACGTGGTCGGCCTCAAGCCCGGCATGCTCCAGCTCATGGGCCGCATGCACTTCAGGACGAGTTACGGCCAGAACGTCCTCAAGCACTCCGTGCAGGTCGCGCACCTGACCGGCATCATCGCCGCCGAGCTCGGCCTGGACGAGAGCATGGCGCGGCGCGCGGGCCTGCTGCATGACATCGGCAAGGCCATCGACCGCGAGATCGAGGGCACCCACACCGAGATCGGCGCCAACCTGGGCCGGCGCTTCGGCGAGCCCAGCGAGGTCATCGACGCCATCGCCCACCACCACGAGATCGAGCAGGCCGAGACCCTCTACCCCATCCTCGTCCAGGCCGCCGACGCCATCAGCGCCGCTCGCCCCGGCGCCCGGCGCGAGACCTTGGAGACCTATCTGAAGCGGCTCGAGGGCTTGGAGACCATCGCCACCAGCTTTCCCGGCGTCGAGAAGTCCTACGCCATCCAGGCCGGCCGCGAGATCCGCATCATCGTCGAGCCCAGCAAGGTCGACGACGCCTCGGCGGTCCTCTTGGCCCGCGACATCGCCAACCGCATCGAGCAGGACATGGAGTATCCGGGGCAGGTACAGGTGACGGTGGTGAGGGAGTCGCGGGCGGTCGAGTACGCCCGTTAGGCTTTATGAGAGAAACGTTGTGAGAACGTTGTGAGAACATTGTGAGAGGAGTTTAAACGAGCAGGTCCAGGGCAATAGCCAGGAGCATGACCAGGCCGATCCACAAGTTGGCGTTGAAGGACCGCATGACCGCGTCCACCCCGTGCCGGCGCACCAACTGGTGCTCGAGCCAGAGCAGGCAAGCTATGCCCAAGAGGCCCAACGCGTAGGGCCAGCCCGCCCCGGCCAGGGGCAGGGTCAGCGCGAAGAAGAGCCAGGCCAGAGCGTGCGTCCAAGCCGCCATCCTCAAAGCGCGCGCCTTGCCGAAGCGGGCCGGCACACTGTGGATGCCCTGCGCCCGGTCGAAGTCGTAGTCGAGCATGGCGTAGAGGATGTCGAAGCCGGCGATCCACAGGCCCACCGCCGCCCACAGCGCCACCGCGGCCGGCGCAAAGGCGCCCGTCACCGCGATCCAGCCGCCTGCCGCCGCCGCCCCGATGGTGACGCCCAGCCAGTAGTGGCAGAGCCAGCTCAGGTGCTTGAGGTAGGAATAGGCCGATAAGAAGAAGACCGCTACCGGCAGGAGCGCCAGGGTGAGCGGGTTGAGCGCCCAGCCCGCCACGCTCAAGGCCGCGAAACCCAAGAGCGCCAGGACGAGGCCGTCGCGTTTGCCGAGCCTACCCGTCGGGATCTCGCGCGTGGCCGTCCGCGGGTTTCTCGAGTCGATCTCGGCGTCGATCACCCGGTTTAAGGCCATGCTGGCGGTGCGCGCCCCGACCATCGCCAGGTTGATCCAGAAGAACACCTCCCAGCCCGGCCAGCCCCGCGCCGCCAAGAGCATGCCGCCGTAGGCGAAGGGCAGGGCGAAGAGGGTGTGCTCGAACTTGACGAAGTCCAGATAGGTCTTTAGCCTTCGCCGCCGTTTGGGAGGTTGGGCCAAGCTCACCTTTTTACGCTACCACGCAGGTGTTTGACCATCCGACCTCAACCCTACAGTCACCTCCCTAAGTCACCAACGGCTTAAGTCATCAACGGCTATGGGCCTACCAAACCCCCGCCCCCTCGAGCTCCCGCTTGAGCTTCTCCCAACCCCGTGCCCTATCACCCATCAGAAACCGCAAGCTCACCGTTCGCTCAATTCAAGGACTGCTTCTAGAGAATGTGGAGCAAAGCGCGAGTAGAGGTCAGGCGAGAGGCCCAACAGCGTCAAGATACGCGCTTGCACCTTGTTTAGAGGC
>JALZLY010000279.1 GCA_030858465.1 Deinococcota bacterium | reverse complement strand
TGAAAGCCGCGCTCGCCGAATTCACCCTCGGCCGCCGCCAAAATCTTTTGACGCGTCGCCTCGCCACGCGCGGTTACAGGTTGAACCGCCTCCGCCACAACACCCCTCTCCCTGTCGAGGCTGTAGTTGAGCAGCCTCAGACATGACAACTGATTCAGGTGTCATAAGTCTAGAGCAAACCGCTCGGCTTGTCAATCTTTTGGGTTGGGCAGGCCGGTGGTTGAAGAGGTGCTGGGGGCGATTGGAGAGGCCGGTTTGCGCGGCCCGCCGATGCCGGGTTCGGGCGCGCCCTGTTTTGGTCTGGTTACTCATCCACGCTGCTGGGTTCATGCCACCCGAACGGTCTGGCTCAGCGGCTGCGCGGGTCGAGCACCTCGGCCAGCGCGTCGCCGAAGAGGTTGATGCCCAAGACCACCAGGCTGATCGCCACGCCGGGAAAGGTCGCCACCCACCAGCCGCCGAAAAAGAGCACCTCGCGGCCGTCGGCGAGCATCTGGCCCCAGCTCGGCACCTCGGGCGGCACCCCGGAAAGGCCCAAAAAGGACAGCGCCGCCTCGATGATGATCATGCTGGCGAGCTGCAAGGTCGCCACCACGATGAGCGCGCCGGTGAGGTTGGGAAAGAGGTGGCGCACCAAGATGCGCCGGTTGCTGCCCCCCAGGGCTCGCGCCGCCTGCACGAAGTCGCGCTCCTTTAGGACTAAGACCTCGCCCCGGACCACCCGGGCGAAGATCACCCAGCCGGTGACGCCCAGGGTCAAGATGGTGTTGCTGAGGCTGGTGCCGAGCGCCGCGATGATGGCGATGACCAGCAGGATGAAGGGCAAGGAGAGCTGGATGTCGGCCAAGCGCATCAGCAGGTCGTCGAGCCAGCCACCTACGTAGCCCGAGATCATGCCCAAGGTCACGCCCAGGACCAGGCTGATGCTCACCGCGGTGACGGCGACCAGCAGCGACAGCCTAGCACCCCAGAGGATGCGCGAGAACATGTCGCGGCCGAGCCGGTCGGTGCCCAGCAGGTGGCCTTCGGCGCCGGGCGGCGAGAGGCGGGCGTCGAGGTTTTGCAGGGTAGGATCGTGCGGGCTGAGCCAGGGCGACAGCAGGGCCGTCAAGAGAAAGAGGACCAGGATCAACAGACCGGTGAAGGCCGCCGGGTTGCGCAGCAGGCGCCTCATCAGCTGTAGCGCACCCGCGGGTCGAGGAGGACGTAGGAGAGGTCCACGAGCAGGTTGACCAACGCCAGGAGCAAGGCGAAGACGATGACGGCGGCCTGCACCACCGGAAAGTCCCGCTGGCTGACGGCGATGAGGACGAAGCGGCCCAGGCCCGGCCAGGCAAAGATGGTCTCGGTGATGACCGCGCCCGAGAGCAGCGTGCCGAGTTGCAGGCCGATCACGGTGATGACGGGGATGGCCGCGTTGCGAAGCGCGTGCTTGTAGACGATCGTCCGCCCCGGGTTGCCCTTGGCCCGGGCGGTGCGGACGTAGTCGCTGCGCAACTCCTGCAAGACGCCGTTCCGGGTCAGCCGGGCGATCGCCGCGGCGGTGAAGGTGCCGATGGTGACCGTCGGCAAGACGAGGTGCTGCCAGCTGCCGTAGCCCGAGATGGGCAGCCAGCGGAGCTCGAGCCCGAAGACGAGGATCAGCATGAGGCCGAGCCAGAAGACGGGAATCGACTGGCCCATGAGCGCCACTGACATCACCCCGAGCTCGGTCGGCGTGCCCCGCTTGAGGGCCGCCACCACGCCCGCCGGGATGCCCAGGAGAACGGCGAAGAGCAGGCCGCTGCCGGCTAGGAGCAGGCTCGCCGGCATGCGCTCCAGGACCAGCGGCAAGGCGGGCACGTCCGAGCGCAAGGAGGTGCCGAAGTCGCCCTGCACCGCCTGCTGGAGGTAGCGGCCGTACTGCACCCAGACGGGCTGGTCGAAGCCGTAGGCGCGGCGAAAGGCGGCGCGCACCTCGGGCGTGGCGTCCAAGGGCACGAGCAGGTTGATGGGATCGCCGGAGAGATAGAGAAGGCCGAAGGCCAGGGTCGCCGCCCCCCACACCACCACCACCACCAGGATGAGCCTGCGCAAGATATAGACGAGCATAATTTAAAGCGGTGTCCTAAAGTGGCGTCCTGAACCGACTAGGCGCTGAAAGAGGGGCTGAGGCGCAGCGCACATGGGCTTGCGCCTCAGCGAGAGCGGCGGGTTTACCTGAGCCGGGTTTACCTGAGCCGGGTTTACCTCAGGCTGATGTCGGGCGCCCAGATGAGCTCGTCGGGCCGGGGCTCCCAGAGGACGCGGTCGGCGACGCCGTAGATGTCGACTTGCTGGTAGAGGAAGAGCCAGGGCGCTTCCTCGCGGACGATCTCGAGCGCCTCCTGGTAGAGTGCGGCGCGCCGCTCCTGATCGACGGTGCCGCGGGCCTCGAAGAGCCTCTGGTCGAGCTCACTGTTCTGCAGGTAAGAAAACACCACCTGGGCTGGCCCGCCCGCGGCGGTGCCGCCGTAGAGCAGGCTGAACAGCGTGTTGTCGGCGTCGAAGAGGTTGTTGCCCCAGCCGATCAGGTAGGCC
>JALZLY010000278.1 GCA_030858465.1 Deinococcota bacterium | reverse complement strand
CATCAAGCTCGTGCAGAGCGTGAGGTAGTTGAAGGTGAGACGAAAGCGCAGGTTGCCATGAGCCTTTTCAAAGAAGTCACCGATGCGCTCAAGGGCGTCGGCAAGGGTATGGGGGTAGTCCACAGGGCCGCCGATAAGGGCTCCTTTACCCAACTCTACCCCTACGAGCTGCCCGAGCTGCCGCCGGTGTCCTGCCAGTCCTTGGCGCTGATTACCGACGAGGACGGCTCCGACCGCTGCGTGAGCTGCCTCGCCTGCGAAAAGGTCTGCCCCAGCCAGGTGATCACCATCGAGCGAAAGCGCAACCCAGGGGGCAAGGGCTTCGTGCTCGAGCGCTTCGACATCGACCTGGTCAACTGCATGTACTGCGCCGCCTGCGTCGAAGCCTGCCCGGTGAGCGCCATCGTCACCATCCAGGACTTCGAGCTGTCGACCTACGACCTGCAGACCCTCAAGGCCGACAAACAGTTTCTAGACGAGCAGGGGAGACGGGCGGCGCAGTGGTACAGCCCCAAGAAGGGCGTCGAGCACCGCACCAAGCGGGGTAAGCTGGTGGTGGCGCCGCTGGAGGAGCAGCCTGGGGGAGAAGCCTTGAGGCTCGAGCAGGAAGCCAAAGAGGCGGCGGCTCGAGCCGCCCGTCAGGACAACAGGGGCAAAGAGGAGGCTTGATGGAGGGAGCCTTTAGCCCCAGCCTCGTCGCCTTCTACCTCATCTGTGCGCTGGTGCTCGGCCTAGCGATTCTCGCCGTCACCTCCGCCAACCTGGTGCGCGCCGCGCTGGCCTTGGCCTTTTCCTTTTTCGCCGTCGCGGGCATCTTCTGGCTGCTGGGCTCGCCCTTTTTGGCCGTCCTGCAACTCGTCATCAACGCCGGCGCGATTCCTATCGTCACCATCTTCATCGTGATGATGACGCACTCGAGGACCTCGCGCCTGCGCACGCCGGTGAACGCCCTGGGGGCGCTCGTCCTGGTCGTGCCGCTCACCGCCGTGCTCCTGGCCTTTGTCGTTGCGCTGACGCCCGCCGCCCCGCGGCCGACCGCGCTCGGCGTCGAGCGGCTCGGCGTCGAGCTCCTGCGCCTGCCCGGTCAGACGGTGACCTTGAGCAGCGGCGAGGTGATGCGCGTGCAGGGCGGGACGCTGGTGCCTTTCGAGGTGGTCTCGGTGATCCTCTTGGCGGCACTCGTCGGCGCCATCATCTTAGCGCGGCGCAACGAGACGACGGTGAGGACGCAAGACGCCGGCCAAGAGGAGGAGCCGGAGGCCGATGCTCACGCTTAACCACTTTCTGTCCTTGAGCGCGCTGCTCTTCGCTGTCGGCCTCTACGGCGTCCTCACCCGGCGCAACCTGATCGCCATCCTCATCGCCATCGAGGTCATGCTGAACGCCGTCCTGATCAACTTCGTGGCCTTTGGGCGCTACGGCGACAATGCTCAGGGCGACCTGTTCGCGCTCTACGTCATCGCTGTCGCGGCGGCGGAGGTGGCGGTCGGCCTAGCGATCTTTCTGAACGTGTTCAGGGCCAACGGCTGGGTGATGGTGGACGTGCTCCGGAGGATGAAGGGGTGACGCCTTCGCTAACCTGGGTTTCCCTGGCCTGGCTCATCCCCTTCCTGCCCGCTCTCAGCTTCGCCGTCAACCTCCTCTTCGGTCACCGCCTGGGCAACCGCCTGGCCGCCTCTTCAAGCGTCCTCCTCTTGCTCGCCAGCACGCTCCTGGCAACCGGCCTCTTCTTTGAAGTCCGTCAGGCCGCGCCGGCCTGGGACAGCGCGGGCGTCCTTGCCTTGCAGGAGGCGGAGTATGCGCGAGAAGGGCTCGAGGCCGAGCTGCAGCTGTGGCAGGCGAGGGGCACGGCCCCCGCCCAGGTGGCTTTCTTGGAACAACAGCTCAGGCAGCTAGACGAGCGGACAGCGGTCTTGATGGAGGCGGCGCTCGTCCGCCCGCCCGCCGAGGGCTTTCCTTTCAGCTTCGAAATCCCTTGGCTCGCCATCTCTGGCGAGGAGGGCCTGCCCTTCGGCTTCCTCCTCGACCCCCTCGCCGCCTTGATGGTTGTCATGGTGGCGTTGGTGTCTTTGCTCATCCACCTCTTCAGTATGGAGTACATGGCGGGCGAGGAGAGATACCCCACGTTCTTCGCCTATATCAGCCTCTTCGCCGCCGCCATGCTGATGATGGTGATGAGCCGAAACCTCTTTCACGTCCTGCTCTTCTGGGAGCTGATGGGCGTGATGAGCTACCTGCTGATCGGTTTTTTCTTTAAGAAAATAGCCGCCCAGCAGGCGATGAAGAAGGCCTACCTGGTGACCAAGCTGGCCGACCTGGGTTTTCTGCTGGCGCTCTTTTGGCTCTACCGGGAGTTCGGCACGCTCGACCTCGTGCGCCTGACGGAACTGGCGCCCACCGTCTTGGCGGGCGCGGCGGGCGCGGCGACCGCTATCGGCCTGCTCCTCTTCGTCGGCGCGGTCGGCAAGTCGGCGCAGTTTCCGCTGCACGTCTGGCTCTTGGACGCGATGGAGGGCCCCACGCCCGTCTCGGCGATGATCCATGCGGCGACGATGGTGGCGGCGGGGGTCTACCTGATGGCGCGCAGCTATCCCATCCTCGAGATGGGCCAGGCCCTGCCCGTGCTCGCCTGGGTGGGCGGCTTCACCGCGCTCTTCGCCGGCAGCCTGGCACCGGCCTTTGCCGACGTCAAGAAGATCCTCGCCTGGTCGACGGTCTCGCAACTCGGCTTGATGTTCCTGGGTCTGGGCGTCTTCGGCTGGGCGGCGGCGGTCTTTCACCTCGTCGCCCACGCCTGCTTCAAGGCGCTGCTCTTTCTCGGCTCGGGCTCGATGATCCACGGCTCGAGCACGCAGGATATCTTCGAGATGGACCGGCTCGCCAAAACGATGCCGGTGACGCGCTGGACGGTCGTCGTCGGCGGGCTGTCGCTGGCGGGCATCTTCCCCTTCGCGGGCTTCTGGTCCAAGGACGAAATCTTTTTGGCGCTCAAGGGCTACGGCTTTTTCGCGAGCGGTTTCGGCCTGCTCGTCCTCATGGCCTATGCCTCGGCCTTTCTGACCGCCTTCTACACGGCGCGCCTCTACTTCATCGCCTTTGAGCTGCCCGCCCGGCCCTCGCCCTGGAAGGCGGCGCCCTGGCACGGGGGTGACTTTCCCGAACTCAACATGTCGGCCGAGGAGGTGGCGCACGACGAGAGGATGAGCGGCCAGCACGGCCACGACGCGCACATGGAAGGGGTGGAAGAGGAGCGGCAGCCCCACGAGTCCGGCTGGAAGATGCTCATGGCGCTCGTCACGCTGGCTATCGCGGCGACGGTCTTCGGTCTGCTGGGCAGCCCGCTCCTGGCCAATGCCTTGCAGCGCTTCGTCTACTACGGCCCGCTGCCCCACCTCGAGCCCCTCTCCGCGCAACTCCTGGGCTTCGCCCTGGGCACGCTCGTCGCCGTCAGCGGCATCGCCTTGGCCTGGCTGCTCTACGTTCGGCAGTCCGTGAAGCTCGAGGCGCCCGAGAGCATGACGCGGCTCCTGCAGCGCCGCTACGGCATCGACACGCTCTACTACCGCCTCGTCGCCGACCCGCTCACCCGCGCCGGCCTGGCCCTGCCGCTCTTCGACCGGGACCTTATCGACGGCGCGGTAGACGGCCTCGGCCGGGCCTCCTTGCGCCTCGGGAACGTTCTGCGCCGCCTCCAGACCGGCCGGGTGGATCACTACGCCTGGACCCTGGCCCTGGGCGCCCTGATTCTCGTCATCGCCGTCAGCCTGGGGGCGCGGCCGTGATCAGCGCGCTCATCGCCCTGCCGCTCCTGGCGACCCTCGCCATCGCCCTCTTGAACGACGACGAGGCTTGGTTGAGCAAGCGCTTGGCGGCTGCCGTAGCAGGCTTGACGACCCTCTTGAGCCTGGGGCTGTGGCTCGGCTACGACCTCACGGCGGGGGGGTTTCAATACCTCGAGCACTACGCCTGGCTACCCGCGCTGGGGATTGACTACATCGTCGCCCTGGACGGGCTCAGCCTGCCCTTCATCTTTTTAACGGCGCTCCTGACGCTGGTCGCCTTGCTGACCGACTGGGGGGTGAAGGACAGGCTTTTCTTCGCCCTCTTCCTCGTCCTGCAGAGCGCCTTGACCGCTGTTTTCGCCGCGCTCGACCTGATCGTCTTTTTCGTCGCCTTCGAGGTGGTCCTCATCCCCATGTTCTTCATCATCGGCGTCTGGGGCTACGGCGAGCGTCGCTACGCGGCGATAAAGTTCTTGCTCTACTCGCTCTTCGGCTCGGTCTTTTTGTTCGTGGCGATCCTGGTGACGGGCTGGCTCGCGGCGGGGAGCGGCCCGGTGTCCTTCGACTACCGGGTCCTGCTCGAGCGCACCTTGGACCTTCGCGCCGCCGCCCCCTGGCTCTTCTGGGGCTTTGCGCTCGCCTTTCTGGTCAAGCTGCCCGCCTTTCCGCTGCACACCTGGCTGCCCCACGCCCACACCCAGGCGCCGACCGCCGGTTCAATCCTGCTGGCGGGCGTGCTCCTCAAGATGGGCGGCTACGGCCTGATTCGCTTCAACATGGCGCTCTTTCCCGAGGCGCTGGTCCAGGCTCAGGGCGTCCTGGCGGGGCTGGCGGTGGCCGGAGTGCTCTACGGGTCCTACGTCGCGCTGGGGCAGACCGATTTGAAGCGCCTGGTCGCCTACTCGTCGGTCGCGCACATGGGCTTCGTGCTCTTAGGCATCGCCTCGGCGACGCCGCTGGGCGTCCACGGCGCGGTCTACCAGATGGTCGCCCACGGCGTCATCACCGGCCTGATGTTCGGGCTGGTCGGCATGCTCAGCCACAGGACGCACACGCGGGCCATCGCGGCGATGAAGGGGGTGTACGCGGCGATGCCGGTCCTGGGCGGCCTCTTGTGGTTTTCGCTGCTGGCCGGAGCGGGCATGCCGGGGCTGGCGGGCTTCGTCGGCGAGTTCCAAGCGCTCCTGGGCGCTTTTCAAAACCCGGTGACCACCCTCTCGGCCGTCCTCAGCGTCTTCGGGATTCTTATAACCGGCGGGGTGATGGTCTGGACGATCCAGCGCGTCTTGCAGGGCGAGCCGACCGAGGAGATGAAGGAGCGCTTCGAACTGCGCGACCTGAGCGGGCTCGAGCTCGCCGCGGTGGCGCCCCTCGTCTTTTTGGCCATCCTCTGGGGGCTGTGGCCGCCCAGCCTCACGCCCTATATCGACAGCGCAGTGCAGCCCATCCTGGCGGCCTTCGAGGCGGCGACGCGGGTGGCGGGGCGGTGACGGTGGAAAACGCCCTCACGCTAGCGGCTTTTCTTGCGCTGCTGCTTTCAGGCGCGGCGACCCTGCTCCTCTCGACGCGTTTCGAGGCGCGGCCGCAGGCACTCGCCCTCCTCAACCTGGGCGCCCTGGCGCTGTCGGCCTTATGCTTCGCCCTCACGCTCACGAGTACGGGCACGCTCTACGGCATGGTGAGCGTCGGCGGCCTCACCTCCTACGCGGGCTTGGTGCTCTGCCTCATCGGCGCCTTGACCATCCTGGGCGTGATGGCCGACCCGCACAAGTACGAGGCGGGGACGGGCGAGATTTACGCGCTCGTCGTCTACACCGTCCTGGGCGGGGTGGTGATGGTCGGCGCCAACAACCTGCTGCTCTTTTACTTGGGGCTCGAGCTGTCAGCCTACAGCACCTACGTCTTGGTGGGCTACTACCGCGACGACGCCTACAGCACCGAGGCGGCGGGCAAGTACTTCACCCTGGGCGCGCTCGCCAGCGCGCTGTTGCTCTACGGTTTGAGTTTAGTCTTCGGCTCGAGCGACAGCGTTTTCTACGCGGACATCCTGGCCAACCTGAGCGCGGCGGCTACGATCCCGCCGCTTCTCTGGCCCGGCCTGGCGCTCTTGCTGGTGGGCTTTTCCTTCAAGCTGGCGCTGGTGCCCTTTCACGCCTGGACGCCCGACGCCTACCAGGGCGCGCCGACGATGGCGGCGGCGCTGCTGTCGGCGGGTCCCAAGGCGGCCGTGTCCATCGCCCTGGGTGGCCTGATGCTGCAGGCCTTTGCGGTGCCCGCCGTCCTGGCAGCCTTGCAGAGTGCGCTGGTCTGGCTGGCGATCCTTACTATGAGCGTCGGCAACCTCCAGGCACTGAACCAGAGCAACCTCAAGCGCCTCTTGGGTTACTCCTCGGTGGCGCAACTCGGCTACGTGGCGGTGGGGCTGGCGGCGGTGACGCCGGAGGGCTTGCAGGCGGTGATGTTCTACGTCTTGGCCTACGCACTAGCCAACCTCGGTGCCTTCACGGCGATCTCGGTCCTGCGGGGCAGGGGGGTGGGGGCGGAGCTGGACGCGTACCGGGGTCTCGGTCGCAGGCAGCCACAGGTCGCCCTTCTCTTCACCCTCTTTCTGCTCAGCCTGGCGGGCGTGCCGCTCCTGGCGGGCTTCGCGGCCAAGCTCTTCGTCTTCGGCAGCGCGGTGAACGCCGGGCTCTACCTTCTTGCCGCCGTGGCGATCTTCAACACCGTCCTGGCCTACTTCTACTACCTGCGGGTGATCGTGCGGATGTACCTGGACGCGCCCGCCGAGGGCGCTACGGGCCGGCTCGAGGTTGGCGGTATGGCCCTGACCGCACTGGCCCTGGCCGCCGTGGGCGTCGTCGTCCTCGGCGTCTTTCCGGGGCTGGCGCTGGGACCGGCGGCAGAGGCGTTGGCAGCCTTGCAAGCGCCGGCCTCCGGTTGGACGGCAAGGTAAACCCAGAAGGCCACCCTCTCTTGGCGAGCAGGCCTGCTAGGATGCGGGCGAGCGCAACATGCCCGCGACGATGCGGCCCACGTCCTTGCCGCTGAGCGGGCGCGTGAGCAGGTAGTCCGCCCGGACCTTGCGCGCTCCAAGCTGCGCCTCCTCGTCCTTGATGTCGGCCAAGACCATCACCGGCACGTTCTTGAGCCTGGCAACGCGCTTGACCCGGTCGCAGATGTCGATGCCGCTCACCACCGGCAGCTTGGCGTCGGCGACGATGAGGTCCGGCGTCTCCTGGCGGAGGCGCGCCAGGAGTTCGGCTCCGTCTCCTACCTCGACGACCCGGTAGTTGTGCGCCGAGAGGACCATCTCGAGGACGCTCCGCCTCCCGCTGTCGCTGTCCGCGAGAAGAATCGTCGCCGTGGTGGTTGCTTGATGTACCATGCTCGCTCCAAGAACCTCTAGCATGACTCCCCACGCTTCTCGGGGGTGACGAGCAGCTTGTGCAAGGCCGAATGGTCGAGTTCGCCGTCACCCTCCGCCTCGAGCCTCTCGTACCTCTGGGCCGCGCTCCGCACGTGGGGGAGGTCCAGGTCCAAAGGGGCGGCGAGCTCGAGCCCCAGCCGCAGGTCCTTGAGCTGCGTCTTCACCT
>JALZLY010000277.1 GCA_030858465.1 Deinococcota bacterium | reverse complement strand
TTGACACTCCCCACGGCTAAAGCCGGGGGATTCTCGTTCTCACTCACGCCAAACAAGGTTTGGACAAGTTTACCGAGCTTAGGGGTGTGCCATGCACCCCGCCCGTTGGAACCTCAAGAACCAACGGGCAGTCCCGAAGGACCGGAGTTTCTTTGTACGCCAGAGATTTTACGCACAGAGCGTTTTGTCTGTGCAACCGCGTATCTCTACTGTCATTGTGCTCTGAACTTTCGTCCTACAAGCAGTATAGCACCCCATTCATCCCCATGTCTAAAGCCAGGGGCTTTCTGGGGCGCTTCGGTAAGGTATCCCCTAAATCGATAAGCGAGCCAACAGTTGGTGGCCCTCCCAAACTATGAAGCAAAGCTATGTTCAAGCGTCCTCGGATTACGGGCCTGATATGCCTGATGGGCTCAGCTAATCGAAACCGACCGTCAGCATCCTTAAAAAGCTCGAGGCCGGCGATGCAAATATAGCCCGCTTGCATGCGGGTCAGATGGTTGACCACGATAGGCACTACAGGTGAATGATATCAAGATCACCCCATGCCTGTCCAAGATACTCGAGCACAAGGCGACGGTGACACTGTTCGGGCGTCGCTTCGCTACAAAGGAGAACGGTGGGCACATCGAAAAGCTGAGGAGCAATGTGCTCTTCAACCTGCCGCTCGCGCATCAGGGTCAAAAACTCATTTTCGTAGTCTGACCAGCTGATGTCACCATCGCGGTATCTCTTTAAAAGGTCTTTCGTAGGGGCTAACAAAGGCTCGTGCACGTACTCTGCTTCACACAGTTCACGCAGGAAAAAAGCTAGATCTTCTTTCCTGGTAAAGCCTGCGAGCCGTGAGGTATTGTTGATACGCACATCTAAAAGACGTCTGATGCCCTGCTGGCGCAGCAAATCAAAAAATGCCGCGGCGCTCTTTTGGGTAAAACCTATTGTATAGGCTTGGGGGACCGCCATCTTTCCTCCGGTCGCGAGCTATCCCACAGGGCGGCTTGTACATGTTTCGCTTGCTCGCGACTGCCCCTCCCTTCTTCGCCCTCGAGCTTTCCATCCTTGCGGATATGGGCGATTTCTCGTGCATACGCAGGGTCCTCTTCGCAAAGCGCTCTTGCGATCAGAAGACGGCGGTGGCACTCGTCAGGATCCTCTTCGCTACACATGATGGCAACGCGGTACTGCTCCATGCCACGCTTTAACCGTCCCAAGCCCTCGAGAAAATAGTCCGCTCGAGACATGGCAGCATAATCGGCATGTCCTTCAGCGTCATAGTAGCGCGCCTCTTTGGGACGTCCCCCAAGCGCCGCGAGCCAAACGTATTTGACGCCTTTCCCCTTGATGGCTATCCGCAGCTGACGGAGACCAAAGTGTGGCAGATACCTGGAGTAGGGCTGGGAACGCACGTCGGCTAGCACCTCGACGCCATGCTGCTCGAGAAGCTTAAAAAAGTGCTCAAGACTGTGGTTGGAATGACCGATGGTAAAGAGCATGAGTTAGTTTAGCAGCTGTTCCTACGAAAATGGCTGGCATTTCGGCGAGGTTATCGGACTCGTAGCTCGTAAAGTCGGGTGCGCCTGATCACGCTCGAGGTCAGGGCAGGACGCGGCGCAAAAAGCGCAGCCAGTTCTCGCCTAAAAAGCCCGCGCGAGCCTCCTCCGGCACCGCCTCACCCAGCCGGGCGAAGTCCGCGCCGCGCAAGATGCCCGCGGGCGTCTCCTGCACCCCGAAGCCGCCGTCGAAGTCGCTGCCCACCGCCACCTTGTCCCAGCCGATGAGCTTGGCGACGTGGCTGGCCTGGGCGCCGACGTCGGCCAAGGTCACGCTCTCCTTGGGGCTGTCTCTGGTCACGCCGTCCTTGACGAAGGGGTTGCCGAGGACCAGGCCCACCACCCCGCCCCTCTCGCCGATCGCCCGGATCATCTCGTCCGACAGGTGCCGGTCGGTGGCGGTGAGGGCGCGGGCGTTGCTGTGGCTCGCCAGGATGAGCTCGTGGCCGAGCTCGAGCGCGTCCCAAAAGCTCTCCTCGGCCAGGTGACTGACGTCGAGGGGCAGGCGAAGCACCTTCATCGCCTCGACCAGCTCCCGGCCCAAGTCGCTCAGGGGGCCGGGCGCATGGGTGCCGCCGCAGTAGCGGGTCCGCTGCCAGGCGGGGCCGAGCAGCCTCAGGCCGCGCCCCACCCACCAGCCCAGGTCGTCCGGCCGGACGATGGGGTCGGCGCCCTCCATGAGGAGGACGAGAGCGGTCGTCTCGTCGCCCCCCGTCCAAGCCTCCAGGTGCGCCTCCAGGTCCCTCCTCGAGCGCAGGATGCGGACCAGACCCTCGTCCTCCCAACCCTCATAGAGCTGCAACTGCGCCACGGCGAGCGCCTTGGCCTCCTCGGGCGTCTCGTAGCTGTGGGTCACGGGAAGCGGCCTCGAGCCTGGCGGCCGGACCGCCTGCCGGGGCATGGTGAAGAGGGTGGCGAACACGGTGCTGAGCCCGCCCCGGCGCAACTCCGGCAGGGTGACGAGGGCCTCTTGGCGGCGCTTGTTCTCCCCCAAACGCAAGCTGTCCAGCTCGAGGGTGAGGTCGCGCGCCGAGGCGGTGACGTTGAAGGCCAGGTCGAGGTGGCCGTCGACATAAGCTGCTCTGGATGGTCCCATAGGCCAGTCTACCCTCTGGCGCCGGCGATATATCCGGCTACCGGGCTGTGACGCCTGCCTCATTGTTCCTTACGACGACAGGATATACTGAGCCGAAAATAAAGAATTGTTCGCCGAGACGAGCAGCAGCGCCTCCTTTAGAGGCGATACGCTTAGATATGCCCTTTAGATGCGCCCTTCTTTTATGGACCTTATCTCAGTCACGACCGTCACCATCACCACCCGCCCAGCCGGACCGGCCGACGCCCTGCTCATCCACCAGGTCTACACCCGGACACCCGAATACTTTTCGGTCATCTCGATTCCCACGCCGACGCTCGCCGAGGTCGAGCGGGAGCTCGAGGCCGCGGCCGGCGACCCCTTCCGCCGCACCGAGCTCGTCTTGGCAGAGGACGGCGACTGCCGGGCGCACGGCATTCTTGACCCGGTCAGCGGCCGCCACGCCATCGGCTATCTCGACTACAAGCTGGATTACCCCGAGGCGGGCGACGCCACCGTCAACCTGCTACTCATCCTCAGGTCGCTGCAAAGCCGGGGCTACGGCCGGCGCTGCATCCAGGACTTGGAGGCGCGTCTGAGGGGCCGCAGCAAGCGCGTCCTGGCCAGCATCTACGGCCAGAATCCCAGGGCCCAGCGCTTCTGGTGCTCGCTCGGTTACTGCTTTGCCATCGACGCCCAGCCCATCCTCGACTGGTACGCCAAAGCGCTCCTCTAGCCCATGAAGCAGCCAGAGCCTAGTCATGGCGACAGGGGCCGGGCGTAGGCTATACTGGCGGCGTGAAGACCATCGCGGTTGCCGACTTCGCGGCGCGCCTGCACGAGGGGGCGCAGGCCTTCGACACCCGACCGCTGGCTCAGTACGAGAAGGACGCGCTGCCCGGCGCCCACCACCTCAGCCTCGAGGGGGTGCAGGCCGGGCAACTGCCCGACCTGGCCCTGGACAAGCCCGTCTACCTCATCTGCGAGCGCGGCCTGATGAGCGACCTCGTCGCCCTCTACCTGGAGGCCGCCGGCTTCAGCGAGGTCTACAACGTCGCGGGCGGCATGGTCGCCTGGCGCCGGGCGCAGCTCGAGCTCAGCGAACCCCAGGCCACCACCGAACCCTGACCTCCCCTCACTCCAAGATGAGCTTGGGCCTGAACGCGAGCGCGTCGCCGGCGACCAAGTGGAGCGGCACGCCCGCCACCTCGCCGAGCGCGCGCCGGGCCTCGCCGCCGTGCAGGTGGCCGTAGACGACGGCCTCGGGCCGCGCCGCGGCGATGAGCTCGGTAAAGCCCGAGGGCTCGAGCCGGGCGTTGGTGGGCGGGTAGTGGAGCATGATCAGGAGGCGGTCGTCCGGCCTCCGCAGCCGCCGCGCCGCCTCGAGCGAGAGCCTGAGCCGCCCCAGCTCGCGCCGGTAGATCTTCTCGTCCCCCTCGCTGAAGTCGGGGCCGCCTGGGCTGAGCCAGCCGCGCGTGCCCGCCACCACCACGCCAGCCTCGCCGTAGCGCATGGCATCGTTCTGCAAGGCGTCCATACCTCCCGGCAGGGTAGCGCGCAGCCTGCCGATGGCCGGCCACCAGTAGTCGTGGTTGCCGCGCAGCAGCAACTTCCGGCCGGGCAGGGCGGCGAGGTCATCGAGGTCGGGCATGGCCTCCTCGAGCTTAAGCGCCCAGGAGATGTCGCCCGGCACCAGGACCAGGTCGGCCTCGGCCACGGTCTCGGCCCAGCCTTCGAACAGGGCTTCGGGGTGCCCTTGCCAGGTGGGGCCGAAGATGGTCATGGGCTTGGGCTGAGCCCTGGAGAGGTGAGGGTCGGCAATCGCAAAGACGCGCATGAGTGACGAGTCTACCAAGCGAAGGCCGTCCGCTCAGCTCTTGGACGAAGCGCGTCGGGCCTGTTGAGGTGGGCGCCCCCGACAAGCCCCCACGGCCATCCGCCTGAAACCTCGACTAAGCGAACACATCCTCGAGCCGCATCGTCCAGCCGGGCACGACGTCTCCACCGTCGATGGCGTCGTTCTCGGTCAGGACGTGGATGTCGCGCAAAGAGCGGTAGACGCTCACGGTGCGCTGGCCCAGGTCGACCACGAGCACCATACGGGTGCCGGCGGCGAGCCACTCGAGGGCCTTCTCCATCACCTTGCTGTGAGCGTCGCCGGGCGAGGTGACCTCTACAGCCACATCCGGGGCACCGGGCCAGTAGCCTTTGACCTCTTTGACCTCTTCAAGGCGTTCACGGCGCACGAAGCCGACATCGGGCGCACGGACCGTATCAGGCTCGGAGGCAAGCTTGAAGCCGGTCTCGGCGGCAGTGACGACGCCGAGACCCTTGCTTTTGACGTGGTTGGTAAGCGAGGTGCCGATAGCCATGGCAATGGAGCCGTGTTCAAACCCTGCCAGAGCCATCTTTTTGAGTTCCCCCCTCAACAGTTCATAGCAAAAGCCGTCGTCCGGCATCTCGAGCAGGTCTTCAGCCGTGACTGTGCTAGGCCGGGTGGTCATGCTGTCCTCCTTCGATAGTTTACCCTTCAAAGGGTCTTTATTAAAAGAGGAGTTTGTATGTCGGGGTCCTCTTTCACGCGGGCCAGCCCTTGCCGACGTTCGAGGATGAGGTGGGCGGCCTCATAACGCCTCGTCCACGGCTTTGAGCAGCTGCGCCTCGGCGTCGTCACCCGGCCGGTGATGTTTCGCGACGAGCTCCGCTACCCGCGCCGAGCCGCCGGCCTCGAGGATGAGCCGGGCGCCGTAAAGGTCATGGTGGAGGCCGAGCTGCCACATGCCCCTGAGGCCCCGCAAGCGCGGCTCGAGCGGCAGCCCGCGGGGCAGGTAGAGGTGAACGGCGACGCGCTCCAAGGCGCGGTAGGGCGCCAAGCTCTTGCCGACGTCGTGCAGGAGGGCGGCGCGCTGGAGTTCCGCGGAGGCCGCGGGATGGCGCCGCAAGACGAGCCTGGCCACGGTGCAGGCGTGGTGGCGGTCGCGGGGGTCCATCTTCAGGTAGAGGGCGTACTCCGAGGGGCTAAGGACGGTCCCCGCCCAGGAGTCGTCGGGCCTGGTCAGGCTGGGCAGGACAGCCCGGACGACCCGCAGCGCCCGCCGCGGCGCGCTGAGGAGCCAGCCCAGAACGTCCTGCACGCGGTGAAGTCTATCATCCCTTGCGGCCGCTCTTGCGACCGTCCCTGCTGAGCGGGCTGGGGTATGCTGGCGCTGATGGATGTTCTCGCTCTCTACAAAGGCGCGGGCGCCTACTTGGAGGGGCACTTCCTCCTCGCCTCGGGCCGCCACACCGCCACGTTCTTGCAGTCCACCACGGTCTTGCAGCATCCCGAGCAGGCCGAAGAGATCGGCCGGGGCGTGGCCGCGCTGTTCGCCGAGGAGAGGCCCGACTTCGTCATCGGCCCGGCCATGGGTGGGGTGGTCCTGGCCTTTACCGTCGCCAAGGCGCTCGGCTGCCGCGCCCTCTTCGCCGAAAAGGACGGCGCGGGCGGCATGACCGTGAGAGGCGCGCTCACCATCCGCCCCGGCGAGCGCTTCCTGGCCGTCGAGGACGTGGTCACCACCGGCGGCTCGCTGATAAAGGCGACCGCCGCCGCCGAGGCGCGGGGCGGCGTCTGCCTGGGCGTCGGCCTCATCATCGACCGGGGTCAGGCGCGCTTTCCGAAGAACGTAAGCGTCCGCTCGCTGGCCCGGCTCGAGTTCGGCAGCTATGCCGAGGACGACTGCCCCCTCTGCCGCCGGGGCCTGCCGCTGGAGAAAGTATGAAGGTTTTCTTCGTTCTCGCCCTGCTGCTCCTGCCACCGGCCTTGGCCCAGAGCGCGCCCGAGCCGGCGACCATTCCCGTAACCCTTCCCGTAACCACCCCCGTGACCGTCTCCGCGCCCGACCCCGCGACCGGCCCCGCAGCGGTCGCCGACGCGGCCGTGCGCGAGTGGCTGGGCCGCGAGGAGGGAAGCCTGATGGCGCTGGCCAACCTGCCGCCCGCCGAGATGTGCCAAGAACTCCTGGCCCTCACCCAGAACCCGCCGCCGCCGCGCGGCACCCGGGTGAACTTCGACAACCGCCTGGAAAGCCCCCAGGACGAGCCGGGGCGGCGGGTCTACACCTACCCCGCCGCCGTCGGCGAGGACCGCCTCGAGGTCGTC
>JALZLY010000276.1 GCA_030858465.1 Deinococcota bacterium | reverse complement strand
GGCCAGGGGCGAGAAGAGGCCCACCTACATCGTCCTCACCAACGATTCCTTGAGGCGCATCGCCCGCGAGAAGCCGCAAACGCTGGGCGACTTGAGCCGCGTCAAGGGCATCGGCCCGGTCAAGCTGGAGCGCTACGGCGCGGAGATCCTGGCGCTGGTCCAAGACGAGCCAAAGAGGAGGACCGAGAACTGAAGACCGAGCAGGCCCTCGGTCCTTAGTCCTAGCCGCTATGGACAACGCCACCGTCATCTGGTCCTTTCTCGTCGCGGTCCTGCTGGGCTTTCTGATCGGCCTCGAGCGCGAGAAGAAGCGCGAGACCCGCGGCTCGATCTTTGCAGGGGTGCGCACCTTTCCGCTCATCTCGCTCTTTGGGGCCGTCATCGGTCTCCTGAGTCAACTCAGCTCGGTGTGGATCGTCCCTGCTGGCCTTTTGGCCTTTACGGCGCTGCTGGGCCTGGCCTACTGGCGCGCCTCGGCCGAGAAGGTCGGCGGCACTAGCGAGGTGGCGGCGCTGGTGGCCTTCGGCCTGGGCCTCTTGACCGGCTTCGGCGAGTACATCGCCGCCCTGGCCGGGGCGGTCTTGACCACTGCCGTCTTGTCGCTCAGGGACGAGCTTCACGGGCTGGCCGGCAAAGTCGGGCGCGAGGACATGTTCGCCATCGTCCAGTTCGCCGCCGTCTCCATCATCATCTTGCCGCTCGTACCCGACGCCAACTATGGTCCCTGGGGCGTCTGGAACCCGCGCGCCATCTGGTTTCTGGTGGTGCTCATCTCGGGCATCTCCTTTGTCGGCTACGTCGCCACCAAAACCATCGGCGCGCAGAGGGGCATCGGCCTGAGCGGGCTTCTCGGCGGTATGGCCTCGAGCACGGCGGTGACGCTGTCTTTTAGCGAGCGCGCGCGCGCCAATCCGCAGCTCGAGAGGGTCTTTGCCGTCGGTGTGCTCGCCGCCGGGGCGGTGATGGTGCCCCGGCTCGTCGTTATTTTGGCCGTCGTGCAGCCGAGCCTCCTCCTGCCCGCCCTGCCTCCGCTCATCGTTCTCTTTGCCGTGACCGTGGCCGGCTGGTATCTCACCTACCGGAGAAGCGACCCCAAGGCGACCGAGGCCGCGACGCTTCATAATCCCTTCGAGCTCAAGTCGGCGCTGCAGTTCGCCGTCGTCTTCGCTGTGGTGCTGCTCCTCGCCCGCGCCGCGCAGGAGTTCTTGGGCGAGGGCGGGGTCTACCTCGCCAGTGCCCTGGCGGGCATCACGCAGATGGACGCCATCACCCTGACGCTCGGCGCCCAGGTAGAAGGCGGGCTCGCCCTGGGCGTGGCCACGCGCGGCCTGATCTTGGCGGCGGCCGCCAACAGCCTCTTCAAGGCCCTCTTGGCCTTTTCGCTGGGCCCCAGGAGCTTCGGCCGGCCCATCCTCGCGACGCTGGCCCTGGCCGCACTGGCCGCCGTCGCCGCCGCCTGGCTCCTGCCCACGACGCTCCTGAGCCCGGGCGGCTAGGGCCTGCTACCGAACCCCTGCTAGCGGGTCGTTGTAGCTTTGTCGAGCGGAACGCGGCAGGATGAGCAGAAAATTAGGTAGACTGAACCCAGTGTAAGCTTTCTCCCACGCCGAGCGGAGCTCGCTCGCGGCCTGGGTTGCCCCTGGAGGACGGATGGAAACGACGATCAACCGCGGCCTGGACGGCATCAACATCGACAGCAGCAGGATCTGCCATATCGACGGGATGAAGGGCGAGCTGGTCTACCGCGGCTACGACATCCGCGAACTCGCCAACAAGGCCGGCTTCGAGGAGGTCATCTACCTCCTCTGGAACGAGGACCTGCCGAACCGGAGCGAGCTCGAGAGCTTCAAGGCGGAACTCAGCGGGCACTTCGAGATCCCCCGGCAAACCCTCGACATGCTGCGCAGCCTGCCCGAGGAGACCGTGCCCATGCACGCCCTGCGCACGGCGGTGTCGATGCTGGCGGCCTTTGACGACAACCCCGACGGCGTGGACCTGGACAACGTCCGCCGCATCGGCACCAGGCTGACCGCGCAGTTCCCGACCATCGCCGCCGCTATCGAGCGCGTCCGCCGCGGCAAAGACCCGGTCGCCCCCGACCCGGCGCTGTCGATCGCCGGCAACTTCCTCTATACCTTGACCGGCGAGAAGCCCTCCGCGGCCGCCACCCGCGTCATGGACGTGGCCCTGGTCCTGCACGCCGAGCACGGCGCCAACGCCAGCACCTTCACCGCCCGCGCCACCGCCTCGACCCTGACCGACGTCTACAGCGCCGTCACCGCCGCCGTGGGCAGCCTGAAAGGCCCCCTGCACGGCGGCGCCAACGAGGGCGTGATGAAGGCCTTGGAGGAGATCGGCAGCGTGGAGGAGGTCGAGAGCTACGTCATGACCACCCTCGGCCAGCCCAAGGGCCGGGTGATGGGCTTCGGCCACCGCGTCTACCGCGTCTTGGACCCCCGCGCCAACATCCTCCGCGAGGTCTCCGAAAAGCTCGCCGAGGAGTCGGGCGAGAGCAAGTGGTTCGAGATGAGCTTGGAGATGGAGCAGGTAATGGACCGCGAGATGGATAAAAAGGGCAAAGAGGTCAAGCCCAACGTGGACTTCTTCTCGGCCAGCGTCTACCGCATGCTGGGCTTTCCCGGCGACATGTACACGCCCATCTTCGCGGTCGCCCGCGTTCCCGGCTGGATGGCGCACCTCCTGGAGCAGTACGCCGACAACCGCCTCATGCGCCCGAGCCTGGTCTACGAAGGGCCGACGGGGAGAAAGTTCAAGCCCATCGACGAGCGTTGAGCCAAAGCGACCGGAGCGCAGGCTCATCCGCTCCGGCCATGATCCTGGGTTAGCCGAGCCGTTGACCCTCGCCTCTGCAAATGCCACAGTCCAGGGAAGACAGTACAGATGAAGACGGAGATTTCCAGCAGGCTCTTTGAACGCGCCCTCAGGCTCATCCCCGGCGGTGTCAACTCGCCGGTACGCGCCTTTGGCAGCGTCGGCGGCACACCGCGCTTTATCGCCCGGGCCAAGGGCGCCAAGCTCTGGGACGCCGACGGCAACCCCTACATCGACGCCGTCGGCTCCTGGGGGCCGATGATCATGGGGCACGCGCACCCAGAAGTCCTGGCGGCCATCGCCGAGGCCATGCACGACGGCACGAGCTTCGGCGCGCCGACCGAACGCGAGCTCGAGCTCGCCGAGCTCGTCCTCGCCCGCTACCCCATGTGCGAGCGGGTCCGCTTCGTCAACTCGGGCACCGAGGCGACCATGAGCGCCATCCGGGTGGCGCGCGGCGCGACGGGGCGCGACAAGCTTATCAAGTTCGCGGGCAACTACCACGGCCACGCCGACAGCCTGCTGGTCGCGGCGGGCTCGGGCGCGATGACCACGGGCGTGCCGTCGAGCGCGGGCGTACCCACCGACACCGCCAAAGACACCCTGGTCGCCGACTACAACGACCTGGGCTCGGTCCAGGCGCTTTTCGGCGCCCATCCCGGCGAGATCGCCGCGGTGATCTTGGAGCCCGTCGTCGGCAACATGGGCGTGGTCGTCCCCGCAGGCAACTTCCTGCGCGGCCTGCGCGAGCTGACCAAAGAGCACGGCGCGCTGCTCATCGTCGACGAGGTGATGACCGGCTTTCGCCTCGCGCCCGGCGGCGCGGTCGAACGCTTCGCGATGGAGCCCGACCTGGTCTGCTGGGGCAAGATCATCGGCGGCGGCTTACCGGTCGGCGCCTACGGCGGCTCCGCTACGGTGATGGCTCACGTCTCCCCCGTCGGCCGGGTCTACCAGGCGGGCACGCTCTCGGGCAACCCGCTGGCGATGGCCGCGGGGCTGGCGACCCTCACCCTGATGGCCAGGACCGCGGATCTCTACGAGGTGCTCGAGAGCCGCACCGCCAGGCTGGAAAGGGGGCTGAGGGAGGCCGCCAAAAGTGCGGGTCTGCCCGTCACCGTCAACCGGCTGGGCTCGATGATCACGGTCTTCTTTACGGACGGGCCGGTGACGGACTTCAAGAGCGCCAGCCGGAGCGACACCGAAGCCTTCAGAGGCTGGTTCCACGGCCTCCTGTCGCGCGGCGTCTACTGGCCAGCGAGCGCCTTTGAGGCGGCCTTCCTCTCCTACGCGCACAGCCCGGATGACATCGACGCGGTGGTGAACGCGGCGAGTGAGGCGTTTTCGGAGTTGTAGGAGTTGAACATTCGAACTTCTAAATTAGAAATGTTTGTGCTTGGTTCTCAGCTTTCCCTTCAACCTTTGACTGTCTCATGGCGCTCCCACCGTTAGGAGACACCATCGCCGCCATCGCCACCGCCCCCGGCGTCGGGGCGGTCGGCATCGTCCGCCTCTCCGGCCCCGAGAGCTTCGCGATCGCCGGCGGCGTGTTCAGGGCCCGCGCTGGCAAGAGGGTCGTCGAGACGCCGGCGGGGCGCGTTCTCTTCGGCCGGATCGTGGACGGCGACGAGACCATCGACGAGGCGCTCCTGCTCACCTTCCGCGCCCCGCACTCCTACACCGGCCAGGACGTGATCGAGCTTCAGACCCACGGCGGCCCGGCGGTCCTGCGCGCGGTCCTGGGGCTCGTCCTCAGGCGCGGCGCCCGCCCCGCCGGGCCCGGCGAGTTCACCCTGCGCGCCTTCATGAACGGCCGGCTCGACCTCGTCCAGGCCGAGGCGGTCTTGGACCTCGTCAACGCCCAGAGCGAGCGGGCGCGGCGCGGCGCGGCGATGGGCCTCACCAAGGCCTTGAGCGAGAGGCTCGAGCTCATCCAGAGCGACATCACCCAGGTCTACGGCAACCTCCAGGCGGTCTTCGACTATCCCGACGAAGGGGTCGAGGAGAGCGAGTTTGGGGAGCCGCTGGGGCGCGCCCTCGCCCGCATCGACCGCCTGCTCGCTACCGCCCGGGCCGGGCGCATCGCCCAGCGCGGCGCCCGCCTCGCCCTCGTCGGTCGGCCCAACGCCGGCAAGTCCAGTCTCTTGAACGCGCTCCTAGGCTTTGAACGCTCGATCGTCTCTGAAAGACCTGGCACCACCCGCGACTACCTCGAGGCGCCCTTGGACATCGGCGGCATTCCCATCACCGCCGTCGACACCGCGGGCCTCCGCGAGACGGCCGACCTGATAGAGGCCGCCGGGGTGACGAGCGCGAGGAGGGTCGCCGAGAGCGCCGACCTCACCGTGCTGCTCTTCGACGGCAGCGCGCCCCTGCAAGAAGACGACCTCTCCCTGGCGCGCAGCCTCGACCCGGTACGCAGCCTCGTCGTGGCCAGCAAGGCCGACCTGGAGGGGGCGTGGTCGGACAAAAGCTTGGGCGTGCCGGTCCTGCACGTGTCGGCAAAGACCGGCGAGGGGCTGGACGCGCTCCGCGACAGGATTCGCGAGCACCTCGTCGGCGACGCCGCCGGCAGCGAGCTGTGGATCTCCAACGAACGCCATACCCAGGCGCTCGAGGGGGCCAGGGAGGCGGTAAGCCGCGCCCTGTCAGCGCCCGACGACCTCGCTGCCTTGGACCTCTTGGAGGCCCTGCGGGCGCTCACGGAGATCAGCGGGCGCGACGTGACCGAGGAGACCTTGGAGCACATCTTCAAGAACTTTTGCGTGGGCAAATAGCCGTGCAGGCTCAGACGGCTTTGCGCACCACCGGGCTGAACAATCGCTGAACAACCGGGCTAGGCCAGCTTGCGCGTGACCAGCTCCTGGACCAGTTGCGGGTTCGCCTTGCCCTGCGTCTCGCGCATCACCTGGCCGACGAAAAAGCTCAACAGGCCCGTCTTGCCGCCCCGGTAGGCCTCCACCTTGTCGGGGTTCGTAGCGACGAGCCCGTCCACCAGGGGCTCCAAGGCGGCTTCGTCGGCGACCTGCTCGAGGCCCTTTTCCCTGACGATCTCTCTGGGGTCGCCGCCGGTCTCCATCATCGCCGCAAACACCTCCTTGGCGACGCGGCGGGTGATGGTGCCCTCGTCGACGAGCGCGACGAGCGCACCGAGGTCGGCGGGCTCGAGGGAGAGGTCCTCGGCGGATCTCTCCTTGAACGCGCGCCGGACCTCGTTGACGGTCCAGTTGGCGACGCCCTGGGCGTTGCCGTGACGTTCCAGCGCCCCTTCAAAAAATGCGGCGAGGGACGAGTCGCCGGCCAGCAGGGCCGCGTCATCTCTGCTCAAGCTCAAGTCGCCGCGGTAGCGCGCGAAGCGCGCACGCTGCTCGGGCGAAAAGTCGAGCAGCGGGTCGCGCGGCGCGCCTTCGCTCGCGGCCCCGGCGGCCGCTTTGGGCTCGGCTTTCGCTGCCGCGCGCTCAGCGGGCTTGTCCTTGGCGGCCTTGGCCCACGAATCGCGCAGGGTGACGATGCGGTTGAAGACGAGCGCGCCGGGCCTCGAGTCGATGGGGTCCTGCATGAAGTAGCCCTGGCGTTCGAACTGGTAGCGGCTGTCTTTGGGGTCATCCCCCACGCTCGGCTCGACGAAGCCGCGCCTTACGACCAGCGACTCGGGGTTCAAGTAGTCGGTGAAGGGCCGCTCGCCCGCGTCGGGCTTGGCTACCCTGAAGAGGCGGTCGTAGAGGCGCAACTCGGCAGGAAGGGCGTGTCCCGCCGATAGCCAGTGAACCGTTCCCTTGACCTTGCGGCCCGGCGGCGGCGCGCCGAGCGTGGCCGGGTCGTAGGAGCAGCGCAGTTCGCTCACCTGACCTGCCGCGTCCTTGATCACCTCGTCACAGCGGATGACGTAGGCGTAGCGCAGGCGCACCTCCCCTCCGGGCGAGAGGCGCTTGAAGCCCTGGGGCGGATGCTCCTCGAAGTCGCCCCGTTCGATATAGAGCTCGCGGGAGAAGGGCACCCCGCGCGAGCCCTCCTTGGGCACGTCGTGAGGCCAGTAGGAGGCGCTGAGTTCTTCCGCCTTGCCTGCGGGATAGTTGCTGATGATCACCTTGAGCGGCTCCAGGACCGCCATCACCCGCGGGGCCTTGAAGTTGAGGTCGTCACGGATGCTGTGCTCCAAAAGGGCGATGCTGACGCTGCTGTTCTGTTTGGAGACGCCGATGCGGTTGTTGAAGTCGTGGATCGCCGCGGGCGTCACGCCGCGGCGGCGCAGGCCCGCGATGGTCGGCAGGCGCGGGTCGTCCCAACCCGAAACGTGTCCATCCTTGACGAGTTCGATGAGCTTGCGCTTGCCGGTCACGGTATACTCGATGGCGTGCCGGCCGAACTCGTACTGATGCGGGCGCGGCGGCTCGTAGAGCCTAGTCACGAACCAGTCATAGAGTTCACGGCGCGTCTCGAACTCCAGGGTGCAGAGCGAGTGCGTCACCCCTTCGATGGCGTCACAGAGGCCGTGCGCGAAGTCGTAGAGGGGGTAGATGTGCCAGGCGTCGCCCGTGCGGTAGTGGTGCGTGTGGCGGATGCGGTAGAGGATGGGGTCGCGCATGACCATGTTGGGGTGCGCCATGTCGATCTTCGCCCGGAGCACGTGCGCGCCCTCGGCGAACTCGCCCCGCCTCATGCGCTCCAAGAGGCCCAAGTTATCCGCTACCGAACGGTTCCGGTAGGGGCTCTCGCGCCCGGGTGCGGTGATCGTTCCCCGGTAGTCGCGGATCTCTGCCTCGCTCAGGCTGTCCACATAGGCAAGACCCCGCTCTATTAGCGTGACGGCGTGCTCATAGAGCTGGCCGAAGTAGTCCGAGGCGAAAAACAGATTGTCGCCCCAGTCGAAGCCGAGCCAGCGGATATCGCGCTTGATGGCCTCAACGTATTCGCTGTCTTCAGTGGCAGGGTTGGTATCGTCAAAGCGCAGACTGCAACGACCACCGTAATCCTGAGCAATGCCGAAATTCAAGTTGATGGCCTTGGCGTGGCCGATGTGGATGTAGCCGTTGGGCTCGGGGGGCCAGCGAGTGACGACGCGCTCGCACCCCCCCGACGCCAGATCCTCGCTGATAATGTCGGTGATGAAGTTGGGCGCGACCACGCGCTTCTCGCCGTTGGACTCGTCTGCTGCAGTGCTTTGGACGCTCTGGGTAGGCATAATCTCTTTGCCAGGCTACCACGCCGGGCGCGGCTTGGCCTGTCACGCGCAAGCCCGGCTACGGCTTTGGCCTGAGCGCGACACGCCTGGGCTTGCAGCTTTGTCGTGACGCGCTCGCCCATGCGACTCGCTCAACGTTGGCGGCGGCTCAGCCAAACCCGTTCACCCCGAGGACTCGCAGCGGTACCGCGCCAGCCTGGTAAGCCTGGCACAAGCGCCAGGCGAAAATTGGGCTAGACTGGGAGCAATCATCCACCCCCCCTGGGGTGGTAAGGAGGAGACATCATGACCGAACTGAAGATCACCGGGATGACCTGTGAACACTGTCAAAAGGCTGTAACCAACGCCCTGGAAGGGGTTGCCGGCGTCGACACGGTGACGGTCGATCTCGACACCGGGATAGCAAAGGTGGGGGGCTCTCCCGACGTTCAAGCGCTCGTCTCGGCCGTCGAGGAAGAGGGCTACCAGGCCTCGCCGCTCCGCTAGTCATGGCGTCGTCACCCGCGAACGTGCGCGAGCCGGACGAGGTCGCCCACCCGGACTGTCTTCATCTCGACGGCGAGGTGCGCAAGCACGCCGCGCTTCGCCTCAAGAGCGCCAAGGGTCATCTCGAGGGCGTCCTCAGAATGCTCGAGGACGAGAGCGTCTACTGCGTGGATGTCCTCAAGCAGATAAAGGCCGTTCAGGGTGCCTTGAGCAAGGTCAACGAAGCCGTGTTGCGCTCGCACATCAAGGATCACGTGGCGACCGCGGCGGTCCGCGGCGACACCGACAAGATCGTCGAGGAGCTGATGGAGGCGCTCAAGTACCGCGCCTAGACCTTGTTGAGGCTGGGTTCGAGAGGCTGGGTTCGAGTTCACCCAAGGCCGAGGTTTAGCCTCGGGCTCTTGTCTCTGGGGCCTTGATCCAGGGCCTTGATCCAGAGCCTTGACCTGGCACCTGAAACCGTCGCCCTGCTCTGGTTTTCGTTGCTTGACGCTCTCTCCGGGGTCTGCTATACTTGCAACAGTCCACCCCAGGGGGGGTGGGATGATGGAAAACAACCCTGGCCGCAGTCGTCGCTGCCTGAAGGAGGACTTTATGAAAAGCTTGCAGATTGGTGTCGAGGGCATGACCTGCGCCAGTTGCGTCGGCCGCGTCGAGCGCGCCCTGAACAAGCTCGAGGGGGTGGAGGGAGCCAGCGTCAACTTAGCGACCGAAAGGGCCAGCGTCTCCTTCGACCCCGAGCGCCTGGGACAAGAAGCGATCCTCGAGACCATCACCCGAAGCGGCTATACCCCCGTGACCGCCAAGGCCAGCCTGAGCGTCAGCGGCATGACCTGCGCGAGTTGCGTGGCGCGCGTCGAGCGAAGCCTGAACAAGCTCGACGGGGTCCTGGAGGCGACCGTCAACTTAGCGACCGAAAAGGCCAGCGTCACCTACTTGCCGGATGCGGTGAGCGTGGGACAGCTCAAGGGCGCCATTCGCAAAGCGGGCTACGAAGTGCTGGGGGAAGCCGCCGGCAAGGACCGCGTCGACAGCGAGCGGGAGGCGCGCGAGGGCGAGACCCGCACGCTCCGCGGCGAGTTCGTCGTCGCGGCCATCCTCACCCTGCCCATCTTCCTCCTCGACATGCTGCCCATGATGATCCCGCCCCTGGGGCACTGGTTCCATGGGCTCGTGCCGATGGAACGCCTCTACTACCTGTTCTTCATTCTGGGCAGCGCCGTGCAGTTCGGTCCCGGTCTGCGCTTTTATCAGAAGGGCTGGCCGGCCTTGCGGAGCCTCAGTCCCGACATGAACTCGCTCGTCATGCTCGGCACCAGCGCGGCCTATGGCTACTCGGTCGTCGCCACCTTCTTCCCCTGGCTCCTCCCCGCCGGGACGGTCCATGTCTACTACGAGGCCGCCGCGGTCATCGTCACGCTCATCTTGGTCGGCAAGTACTTGGAGGCCATCGCCAAGGGCCGCACCAGCGAGGCCATCAAGAAGCTCCTCGGCTTGCAAGCCAAGACTGCTCGCGTGGTGCGGGGTGGACAGGAACTCGAGCTCCCCATCGACGAGGTCGTTCCCGGCGACACCGTGCTCGTGCGTCCGGGTGACAAGATCCCCGTGGACGGTCGGGTCGTCTCCGGCTCGTCCTTTATCGACGAGTCGATGATCACCGGTGAGCCCCTGCCCGTGCAGAAGGGCGAGGGCGACGAGGTGGTCGGCGGCACCATCAACAAGACGGGCGCCTTCCGCTTCGGGGCGACCAAGGTGGGAGCAGACACGCTGCTGGCGCAGATCATCAAGATGGTGGAGAACGCTCAGGGCTCCAAGGTACCCATTCAGGCCTTGGCGGATAAGGTGGTCGGCGTGTTCGTGCCGGTGGTGATCGTCATCGCGCTTCTCACCTTCGGCGTCTGGATGCTCCTTGGACCGCAGCCCGCGCTGACCTTCGCCCTCGTCAACGCCGTGGCGGTCCTCATCATCGCCTGCCCCTGTGCGATGGGCCTCGCTACGCCCACCTCGATCATGGTCGGCACCGGCAAGGCCGCGGAGATGGGCGTGCTGTTTCGCAACGGCGCGGCTCTCCAGGAGCTCCAGAAAGCCAAGATCATCGCCCTCGACAAGACCGGCACGCTCACCAAGGGGAAACCGGAACTCACCGACTTCGTCACGCAGCCGGGCTTCGACCCAGGCGAGCTCCTGGGCTTGGTTGCCGCGGTAGAGCGGAACTCCGAGCACCCCATCGCCGCGGCGATCGTCGCGGCGGCCGAGCAGGGCGGCCTCAGCCTTGCCTCTCCGGAGGCGTTCGACGCGGTGCCGGGTTACGGCGTCGAGGCGACGGTGAACGGGCGCCTGGTGCAGGTCGGGGCGGACCGTTACATGACCCGGCTCGGCCTGAACGTGAGCGCCTTTGCGGAGGAGGCCGGGCGCCTCGCCGACGAAGGGAAGAGCCCTCTCTACGCCGCGGTGGACGGGGAGCTCGCCGCCATCATCGCCGTGGCCGACCCCATCAAGGACTCGAGCCCCGAGGCGATCCGGGCGCTACACGGCCTCGGCTTGCGCGTCGCCATGATCACCGGGGACAACCGGCGCACCGCCGAGGCCATCGCGCGCCTTCTCGGCATCGACGAGGTGCTCGCCGAGGTCCTGCCCGACGGCAAGATCCTTGCGGTGAAGAGGCTTCAGGAGACAGGCCACAAGGTCGCCTTCGTCGGCGACGGCATCAACGACGCGCCCGCGCTGGCCCATGCGGACGTGGGGCTCGCCATCGGTACCGGCACCGATATTGCCATCGAGTCCGCCGACGTGGTGCTGATGTCCGGGGACCTGCGCGGCATTCCGAACGCTTTAGGCATCTCAAAGGCGACGATCCGCAACATCAAACAGAACCTCTTCTGGGCCTTCTTCTACAACACCAGCCTGATTCCCGTCGCCGCGGGTGTGCTCTACCCCGTCTTCGGGATCCTGCTGAGCCCGGTCTTCGCGGCAGCCGCGATGGCCGTCTCGAGCGTCTTCGTCCTCACCAACGCCCTGCGCCTACGCGGCTTCACCCCGCCCATGAGAGCGGAACGGAGCGCGCCCCGCGAACGCCAAGCGGAGGTTGTGACCGCCTAGAGACCAAAGACGCCCGAATCCCTTGAAAATGCGGGTCCGGGCGGACCAAAGGAGGATACAAGACACCGTGCCAAGCCCAAGCATCACCCTCTACACCACCCCCGGCTGCAGCGCCTGCGCCGCGGTGAAACGCTACCTCGAGCATAAGGGCCTCGCCTTCGAGGAGAAGGACGTCACCACCGACCCTGCCTACCTAGACGAGATGAAGCGCGTCTCCAATGTCCGCATCGCACCCGTGACCGTCATCGGCGAGAGAGCCTTCTACGGCGCCTTCGACCAGCAGCGCCCGGGGATCGACGCGGCGCTCGCCACCCTACAAGGAGGAAGAGAATGAGCACCGTCGTCAAGCGCAGCCTTTGGCTCATCGTTATCAGCACGGCAGTCGTGGTCGTTGCGCTCACGTTCGGCCAACCCGGCGGCGGCATGCATACCGGAGAGGGGCACGAAGGAACGGCCATGACCGATCACGCCACGCACGCTGACCTTGACAGTGAGTAAAAGCGGAGGAGCAGGTCGTCATGGCTAACGAGCACCGGCACCACGAGCACGACGAAGGGCCGACTCCCGAGCCCGTCACCCCCGAGCCCGTCACCCCCGAGCCCGTCACCCCCGAGCCCGTCACCATAGTCGAGGACCGGCTTCGCGACCGGCTCGAGCATGCCCGGCCGCTCGAGACCTCTCCGGCGCAAGGTCCCCACGCGGACCACGACAAGCACGCCGGACACAGCCCCGAGATGTTCAAGGACCGCTTCTGGCTGAGCCTGGTTCTGACGCTGCCGATTCTCTACTTCGACGCGCACTTCCAGGAGTGGTTCAGCTACGGGG
>JALZLY010000275.1 GCA_030858465.1 Deinococcota bacterium | reverse complement strand
ATGAGAATCAATGGAGAGTCTGGAGCGGATCCGAGTAGGGTCAAGCTCGACTCCGAAAGGTGGCCTACATTGTTCATTGTTTCCCTCTCGTTCGGCTCTAAGGTAAAGGGGGTAGGTTTGATCTGATAAGGAGTTGCTTACATGAAGAAACTAGGTCTTATTGGTATAGTCATGGCTCTGTTGCTCGGTGCGCCCGCGTTTGCTCAGCAACAGCAAACCGGTCAGCAGATGGAGCAGACGGACATTGAAGATTTCCGGCAGCCGCTCGAGCAGTTGCGCGACGCCCTCAACGACATCATCGACGAGCTTCTCGCTCAGCATAACGAGCAGATGTCGGTTGACCGCGCTACCCTCGAGGAGCTGCAAGAAGAGCTCAACAACCTGATGGACGAACTTCTCGGCAACGGTATGGCGACGGAGACGGCCGCAGGCGCCGAAGCCGCAGAGCCGATGACGAGAAGCTCGCTCGAGCGCCTGCAAGAGTTGCTCAACGAGGTCTTCGATGCGGTCCTAGCCGACCTTGACGAAGAAGGTATGGGCATGGGCGTTGGCATGGAAACCGATGTGGACACCGATGTGGACACCGACGTGGACACCGACACCGAAGTAGACACCGACACCGACGACATGGACGACATGGACGAGGACGAAGAGGGCGAAGGCAGCAACTAAGGCCCGACAGCCAAAAGCTCTGAAGTGTATTGAGCCCGGATAAGATCCGGGCTCAAGTTTTTGGCACGCCGAGCCGCTTTAAGGAGTAGCGAGCCGCCGCAACGCGGCCTCGAGCCCTCTGGTCAGCTCCTCGGCCTCGGCCAGCCGCCGCCTCTCCTCCTCGACGACCTCCTTGGGCGCGTTCCCGGTGAACTTGGCGTTGGCGAGCTTGGTGCGGCTCTTGTCGGCGTTGGTCCGAAGTTCCGCCAGGCGTTTTTCCTGTCGCGCGCGCCACTCGCCCACATCGACGAGGCCCTCGAGCCCAAGCCGCACCGTGAGCCCCTGGGCGACCTGGCTCAGCGAGGCGCCCGACATCGTGGCGATGAGCTCGGCCCGCGCCAAGAACGCAAAGACCTCGCGATTTGCAAGCACCCCCTCCGCGGCCGCACCCGAAAGCTGAAGGGGCAGGGTCTGCGCGGGCGAAAGCCCCGCTTGAGCGCGCAAGTTACGCGCGGCGGCCACGGCGTTTTGCACCTGCTCGAAGGCCCTTTCCGCCTCACGGTCGATAAGCCTCTCGTCCGGCAGGGGCCAGCTCGCCCAGCCCAGTTGCTCGTCATGACCGAGCGCCTCGTAGATCTCCGAGGTGATGAAGGGCGTGAGCGGGTGCAGGAGCCTTAAAATGTCGCTGAGGACGGTCCTGAGGATGTGCCGGCTGCGCGCCCCTTTACCATCCTTGTCCTCGCGCAGGGCGGGCTTGGCCGCCTCTAAGTACCAGTCGCAGAACTCCGACCAGACGAAGCCGTAGGCCGCCCGGGTAGCTCCGCCCAGATCGTAGGACTCCAAGAGCCGGCCGATCTCCTCCGTCGCGCGCTGGAGCCGGCTCAAGATCCAGCGATCGGCGAGCGTCTCGGGCGGGCCCTCGTCGAGTTCACCCGCCAGGTTCATCATCGCGAAGCGCGCCGCGTTCCAGAGCTTGTTGCCGAAGTTGCGGCCCATCTCGACCCGGCGCCCGTCCCAGCGGATGTCCTGGCCGCCGGTGCTGGCATAGGTGGTGGCGAAGCGCAGGGCGTCGGCGCCGTACCGGTCGATGACCTCCAAGGGGTCGACGCCGTTGCCCTTGGACTTGCTCATCTTTTGGCCCTGTTCGTCAAGCACCAGGCCGTGGAGAAGGACGTGGCTAAAGGGTGCCCGATCGGTCAACTGGTAGCCCGCCATCTCCATGCGCGCCACCCAGAAAAAGAGGATGTCGTAGCCCGTGACCAGCACGCTGGTCGGATAAAACTTCCTGTAGAAGGGGTCTTCGCTTTCCGGCCAGCCGAGCGTCGAAAAGGGCCAGAGGTTGCTGGAGAACCAGGTGTCGAAGACATCTTCGTCCTGGTGCAGCTCGAGCCCGGCGTAGCGCGGGTCGTCGGGCGGGTCGAGGTCGGGGTTCTCCGGGTCGGGCACGTAGATGTTGCCCTCGCCGTCATACCAGGCCGGAATCTGGTGGCCCCACCAGAGCTGGCGGGAGATATTCCAGTGGCGCAGATTCGCAAGCCAGTCGCGGTTGACCTTGGCATAACGTTCGGGAACGATGGTAATGTCGCCCTCGTCGAGACCCTTCAAGACGCGCCTGGCGGCGCTGTCGGTCGCGACGAACCACTGCAGGGACAAGAGCGGTTCGACCGGCTCGCCGGTGCGCTGCGACAGGCCCAGGGCGACGCTGTGGTCCTTGGTCTCGAGCACGGAGCCTTCGGCCTCGAGGGCGGCCACCACCGCCCCCCGCGCCTCGAAGCGGTCCAGACCTCTAAACCTCTCGGGCACCAGGTCGCCAACGAGCTTGGCGTCAAGGTCGATGACGCTGGGGCGCTCCAGGTTATGGCGAAGGCCGATTTCGAAGTCTGTCGGATCGTGCGCCGGGGTGATCTTGAGCGCCCCCGTGCCAAAGTCCCTCTCCACGGCCTCGTCGGCGATGATGGGAATCCAGCGCTCCGTCAGCGGGATGCGCGCCCCCTTGCCGAGAAGGGCTTTATAGCGCTCGTCGTCGGGGTGAACAGCGACCGCCACGTCGGCGAAGATGGTCTCGGGGCGCACCGTGGCGACGTTGATACTCGCCCCGCCCTCCAAGGCATAGGCCAGGGTGTAGAGCTTGCCCGGACGCTCCGAACGCTCGACCTCGAGCTCCGAGAGCGTCGTCTGACTGGCGGGGTCCCAGTTGACGATGCGCTCGCCGCGATAGGCGAGCCCGTCGTGATAGAGCCTGACGAACTGGTGACGCACCGCCCTGGAGAGCCCTTCATCCATCGTGAAGCGCATGCGGCTCCAGTCGGCAGAGATGCCCAAGCGCTGGAGTTGCTTGACGATTATCCCGCCATACCTCTCCTTCCAGACCCAGACGCGCGCCAGAAATTCCTCACGGCCCAGATCGTGCTTGGTCTTGCCTTCCTTGCGCAGCGCCCTTTCGACTTGCACCTGCGTCGAGATGCCGGCGTGGTCGGTGCCGGGCTGAAAGAGCGCCTCGTAGCCCTGCATGCGCTTAAAGCGAATCAAGGCGTCGGCCAGCGTATTGGGAAAAGAGTGACCGAGGTGAAGGTCTCCCGTCACGTTGGGCGGCGGCATGACGATACAAAAGGGGGGTTTGTCCGAGTGGGCGTCGGCGGTGAAGGGCTGCTCGGCCCAGCGCCGCGCCCACTTCGCCTCCACGCTCTGGGGGTCGTACTGCTTCTCGAGTTCTCTCATCACGCAGCTCCCATCCGGCGCAAAAAAAGCGCCCGCTTCACAAGCGGACGAGATTACCCAAATCCCGCGGTACCACCGCAGTTCCCAACGAGCGTTCTACTTGCTGGGCACTCATTTCATCGCACTGTCGGGGCGACTCCGGGGGTTCTAGTCGGCCATTGTCATCGATTGTCATCAATGCGGCCTTTCTTCCCCATGCTCACGGGCGACCTTCACTCGGCCTTTCCCTACCCGGACTTTCAGCCTGTCATCCGGGCTCTCTGGAGGGTGGACGCGAGCTACTCCTCCCGCTCAATGCGACTCGAGTATAGCAGAAGCCTCGAGCAAAGGGCGTAGAATGGGGCATGCACAACCCTTGGGCAGCCACAGCCGCGCGGCGTCAGCCGCCCTGTCAGCGTTTCGACCTTTTTCTCGTCGCTCTTCTCGCCGCGCTCTGCACCTGGGGCGCGGCGAGAAGCCAAGCTCCCGTAGACTGCCCCAGCGGTGTGGTGGCGACGGTCAGCGGCTGGGTCTGCGGCGTAGCACAGGGTGGCAGCCCCGTGCGCGCCTTTTTGGGCGTTCCCTACGCCGAAAGCACCGCCGGCGAAAACCGCTGGCGCGCCCCCGTTCCCAAAGCTCCCTGGCCGGGCACCTGGCAGGCGGACGCCTTTGGCCCCATCTGCCCGC
>JALZLY010000274.1 GCA_030858465.1 Deinococcota bacterium | reverse complement strand
GCCGCTCTTGTGGATGGCCGTGACCTCGCTCATGACGCTCGGCGAGACCCTCCAGCGCCAGCTCCTGCCGAGTACGCCGCAGTGGGGCAACTACGCCGAAGCTTGGCAAGGCGCCAATTTTCAGCGCTACTTCGTCAACACCGTGATAATCACGACCGTCACCATCGCGGGGCTGCTCGTCACCTCGGTCCTGGCGGGCTACGCCTTTGCGCGCATTCGGTTCTTCGGCCGCAACGTCCTCTTCACCCTGCTGCTGACCACCCTGATGATCCCCGAGGCGGTCACCCTGATTCCCAACTTCCTGATCATCCGCGGCGACGTGATCCCCTGGGGCTCCTGGGTCAATACCCTCCAGGCGCTCACGGTTCCCTTCATGGCCAGCGCCTTTATGATCTTTCTGCTCAGACAGTTTTTCGCGCGCATCCCCTGGGACCTCTGGGACGCCGCCCGCATCGACGGCTCGGGCCACCTCCGCTTTCTCCTCCAGATCGTCGTGCCGATGAGCACCGCGCCGATCATGACCGTGGCGCTGCTCGCCTTCATCTCCTCGTGGAACGCCTTCATGTGGCCGCTCATCGTCACCTCGACCGACACCTGGCGGCCGCTGATGGTCGGCCTCTACCGCTTCAACTCCGAGGCCGGCCCGCAGACGCATCTGATCATGGCCGGCTCGCTGATCACCATCCTCCCGGTCCTGGTGGTCTACTTTCTGACCCAAAAGCAGTTCACCGACGCCTTTGCCTCCTCGGGCCTCAAGGGGTAAGATAGCGAGGCCCGCGAAGCTGATACCCCCATGACCTCAGCCCGATATCGTTCGGGAACGAAAGGAGAAAAGATGAACGCATCAAGAATGGCACGTGCGCTGCTGGGCCTCGGCCTGGTCCTAGCTCTAGCCGCGGCGACCGCGCAAGCGGACCCCTGGACCGAGGTAGACCCCAGCGGTCAGACGGTGGCCTTCTGGCACAACCATACCGGTCCCCGCGAAGAGGTCCTCACCGGCATCATCAACGCCTTCAACGAGGAAAACGAGCACGGCATCACCGTAGACGCCCAGTACCAGGGCAACTACCCGGAGATCTTCAACCAGATGCTGGTGCGCTTGGGCACGCCCGACGTGCCCGACCTGGTGGTGGCCTACCAGAACCAGGCCGCCACCTACCAGCTCGCCGACGGCCTCATCGACATGGCCTCGCTCGTCGAGAGTCCCGAGTGGGGGCTGACGGAAGAGGAGATCGCCGACTTCTTCCCCGGCTTCTGGCAGCAGGACATCTTCCCGACCTTTGGCGGCGCCCGCTTGGGCTTTCCCCCCAACCGCTCGGTCGACGTGCTCTACTACAACCTCGACTGGTTGGAAGAACTCGGCTTTGATAGCCCGCCCGAGACCGTAGAGCAGTTCCGCGAGATGGCCTGCGCCGCCGCCAGGGCGCCCTTTAGCCGCAACACGACGGGCGTCAGCCAGGGCTACCAGCTCGACACCGGCGCCAGCAACTTCGCCTCCTGGGTCTTCGCCTTCGGCGGCAACGTCTACGACTACGAGAGCAACCGCTACTCCTACGACGACCCCGCGGCCATCGAAGCGATGACCTTCTTGCAGGACATGGTCGAAGAGGGCTGCGTCAGCCCCGTCGCGGAGCAGTATGGCGACCAGACCGACTTCGGCGCGGGCACGCTGATGTTCACGGTGGGCTCGTCGTCGGGCCTGCCCTTCTACGAAGAGGCGGTCGCGGCGGGCACCGGCCACGACTGGAGCGTCGCCACCGTGCCGCACACCACCCCGGAGCCGGTCACCAACATCCAGGGCGCCAGCGTCAGCATGCCCGACACCGGCAGCCCGGAAAGGCAACTGGCCACCTGGGTCTTCCTGAAGTACTACACCTCGCCCGAGGTCCAGGCCGAGTGGGCGACCGCCTCGAACTACTTCCCGGTGCGCCGGAGCTCGGCCGCGGCCGCGGCCGACTACCTCGAGCAGAACCCCACCTACGCCGCCGCCTTCGAGCTGCTCCAGTACGGCATCTCGGAGCCGCCCGTGCCCGGTTATGACTTCGTGCGCGGCCGCGTTTCGGAGGCGGTGGCGCGGATTATCGGCGGCGCCGACGTGACGAGCACCCTGGAGGCCCTCAACGCAGAGGCCAACGACATCCTAGACGAGCAGCTCGAGGAGTTGGCGGGCCAGTAAGACTCTCGAGCACTAAGACCTTGAGCACTAAGACTCTCGAGCAAAAGCCGAGGGGCGGGCAAACCACCCGCTCCTCTTTTTTTGTGCCAGCGCAGCTACTCGAGCCTCTCTGTCCATCATGGGCCTGAGCACCTCGGGCAGCGTCACCGTGCCGTCTTCGTTCCGGTAGTGCTCGAGCAACCATACCAAAGGCACTCCCTGGCGCTCGATGCCACTAATGCGCTACACTCCTCACATGGCGGTGCGCTTCTACATCGACGCCGACACAGGCCTGCCCCACATCCTGCGGCATAATGTGGACGAAGATGAGGTTGAAGCCGTCTTGAAAAGTCCTGTTGAGGATTATGCGGGCAAGGAAGGCGCACGGGTTTCCGTGGGCCAAACCGAGAGCGGTCGCTACCTCAAAGTCATCTATGTGCCCGAGCCACAGGGAATGTTCGTCATCACGGCATACGAGCTGAAGGGAAAACCCCTGGCGGCATTCCGCCGGCGCCAAAAAGGGAGAAGAGCATGAAGACAGCAAAACCGCCTGAAGGCTGGGACGAGGCCAGGGTACGCCGTGTGCTCGAGCACTACGAGAACCAAAGCGAAGAGGAGGCGGCGCTCGAAGACGAGGCCGCCTTTGCGAGCGGCGAGCAGTCTGTAGTTACCGTGCCCGTCGAGTTGCTCCCAAGAGTCAGGGAGATGATAGCGGAATACGGGCAGCGGGTAAAGGCTTAGCTCGAGGGGCAGGGGCGCCACCACCAGCCCAGGTGAAGCCTGCCGGCTCGGCGCTCGAAAGCGATGGTTTCGAGTCCTAGGTCAGCCTGTCGCTGCCAAGGTAGGGCCTGAGCACCTCAGGCACCGTCACGCTGCCGTCTTCGTTCTGGTAGTGCTCGAGCAGCGCCGCTATGAGCCTCACCATGCCGAAGGCGCTGCCGTTCAGGGTGTGGACGAGTTCGGGCTTGCCCTTGCCCTGGACGCCGCCGTCACGAAAGCGCGCCTGTAAGCGCCGGGCCTGGAAGGTCTCGAAGTTGCTGACGCTCGAAACCTCGAGCCACCTCTCCTGCCCGGCGCTCCAGACCTCGAGGTCGTAGGTCTTGGCGCCGGCAAAGGTCATGTCGCCCGTGCAGAGCAGCAGCCGCCGGTAAGGCAGGCCGAGCCTCTCCAGCAGGCTCTCCGAGAGTTCGGTCATCTCCTCCAAGGCCTCGTAGCTCTTGCCCGGATGGGTGAGCTGCACCATCTCCACCTTGTCGAACTGGTGAACGCGGTTGACGCCGCGCACGTGCGCGCCGTAGGAGCCGGCCTCACGGCGGAAGCAAGGGCTGTAGGCCGTGTACTTGAGCGGCAGTTGGGCTCCGTCGAGAATGTCGCCCCGGTGCAAGTTCGTCACCGGAACTTCCGAGGTCGGGATGAGATAGAAGCCGTCCGTGACCCCGTACATCTGGCCCTCTTTGTCGGGGAGCTGTCCCGTGCCGGTCGCGCTCGCGGCATTGACCAGAAGGGGTGGCGCCACCTCGAGGTAACCCTGATCCGCCAGCGTGTTGAGCGAGAACTGAATCAGCGAGCGCAGCAGGCGCGCGCCGCCGCCCTTGAACACCGGAAAGCCCGCCCCCGCAACCTTGACGCCCGCCTCCAGGTCGATCCAGCCGCGCGCCGCCGCCAGCTCCCAATGGGGCTTGGGCGTGAACGCAAAGCTGGGGCGCTCGCCGTGCTCGTGGACGACCACGTTGTCGTGTTCGCTCTCGCCGTAGGGCACCGACTCGTGGGGCAGGTTGGGCACCTCGAGCAGGAGCTCGTTCAGACGGCCCTCGAGCGAGCGGCTGCGCTCCTCCAAGCGCTTGACCTCGTCGCTCAGAACCCCCATCTCGCGGATGAGCGCCTCGGCGTCACCTCCCTGGCGCTTCAACAGGCCGATCTCCTTGCTGGCGCTGTTGCGCCTGGCCTGCTTGCTCTCCAAGTCACCGCGCAGCAGGCGGAACTCCTCGTCGAGGCTGAGAATGTCGGTGATGACCTTCCCCGCCTCGCCCAGGCCTTTGGCGCGCAGCGCTCTGCGCACGGTCTGCTCGTGGTCGCGGATGGTTTTGACGTCCAGCATAGAGGCTAGACTACCTGAAAACGCGCCCCGGCGGGAGCCCACCGGACTTCAGGGGACCGGATGCAGGGGACCGATTGCGAAGGGACCGGTTGCAAGGGGACCGGACGCAAGGGCACCTCAGGGCTCGAGCATCGCCACCGCGCCCTGCACGGCCTCTTGGAGCGTGGGGTGGATGTAGATGGCGTCGCCAATCAGGCGATAGGGCAGGCCGGCGTTGATGAGGTCCAGGTAGGAATGCACGAGTTCCGCGCCGCGGTAAGCGAGCACCGCCGCGCCCAGAACCTGCTTGGTCGCGCCGTTGACGACGAGCTTGATAAAGCCGCGCGTCTCGCGCAGTTCGCTGGCCCGGCGGCTCCTCGCCATGTCATAGACGACCACCTCGACCTTCTGCCCGGTGCGGCGGGCCTCGTACTCGGTCATGCCGACCCGGCCGAGTTCGGGATCGGTGAAGACCGCGTAGGGCACCACCTGCTCCGCCGTCCGCAGCGACGCGCGGGTGAGCCGCGCGGCGATCACCCGGTGATCGTCGTAGGCGCTGTGAGCGTAGGAGGGGCCGCTTCTGGCGTCTCCGGCTACCCACAGGCCGGGGACTTTCGCCTTGAGCGTCTCGTCCACCTCGATGAAGCCCTCCTCGTTGGGGGCCAGCCCGACGGTTTCCAAGCCGAGGTCGTCGGTGTTGAGCTTTCTTCCGGCGGCGACGAAGAGATGGCTGCCGCTAACCGTCTTCATCCGGCCGCGCTGCTCGTAGTGCAGCCGCACGCCGTCCTCGCGGCACTCGACGGCCGTCGCCTCGGCGCGGAGCTCGAAGCGCATGCCCTCGTCCTCGAGCAGGCGCTGCAAGGCCGCGGCCACGTCGGCGTCTTCCTTGGGCAGCACGTGGTCGCCGCGGTGCAAGACGGTGACCTGGGCGCCCAGCCGCCGGTAGAACTGGCCCATCTCGAGCCCCACGAAGCCGCCGCCGACCATGACGAGGTGCTCGGGCAGGCTGCGCAGCCCCAGCCAGTTGCCCGCGTGGACGTAAGGAACGGTGCCTAGGCCCTCGAGCGGGGGAAGGCTACTGCGGCTGCCGGTATCGATCACCACCTGGTCCGCCCTGAGCCTGCGGCCATCGGCGCTCACCAGCAAGGCCCTGCCCCGCTTGCCCGTCAGCCGACCGTGGCCGCTCAGCAGGTCGACCCCGGGCAGCTCGCGAAGTCGCGCCATCTCCTCGTCGTACTGCTGCAAGGCACAGACCTCGGCCGCCTCGAGCACCGCTTCCAGATCCACCTCGACGGCAGGAATACGCAGCCCGAAAGCCTCCGCCCGCCGCGCCTGGTAGACGAGCCGCGCCGAAGCCTGGGCCGCCTTGGTCGGGGTGGGGCCAAAGTTGACATGGGAACCGCCGAGGCGCTTGCGCTCGACGACCGCGACGTGCATACCAGCGGCGGACAGCGCCGCCGCCAAAGGCACCGCCACCCGCCCTCCACCGATAATGATCACGTCGTAGTCGGTCACCGCCTCGGCCATGCGTTCTGAGCGCCTCCTCCTGATCCAGCAAGCTACTATCCTAAGGGCTCGGTCGTATCGGAACTCTGAAATCTTGAACCCAGATTCAAATCGTAGCAGCCGAGCAGGCAGCGCAGGCTGGGCCCTACAGCCGCTGGGCGCCTCTCGAGACGACCCTTGATCCTCTGCCGCAGGCTTGGTCGGCTAGCTGCGGTCGGCGCGGATGTCTCTTCGCTGGAGTCTTGCTGAACGCTGAGCGCTGACCATGAGCGCTGACGGCTCTTTGAGTGGCTAGCGCCCTCTAAGCCGTACCGACGACGCGGCGCGATGAGAGGCCGGATCGCCCGCCCTACGCGTTGACTTTGGTTTTTGTTAAGGATAGGATGCAGCCAACGGAGGGCTTAGTAGCGACCAGGACCGGGTATCGACGCGGTCCTGGTCGGCAATTCTGCCCGACCGTGAGGATAGGCCGAGGCTAGGGCCAGCGCGGGAGGCGCGAGATGACGGTTCTGTGGGCGAGGAGCAGCGGGTGAAAGGGTGGCCTCAAATCCTGGCCTCGCTGGGGCTGTTTGTCGCCTTCTTCTTGCCCTGGTTTGCCTTTGACGGCGTAGCCGTGCCCGGCTACCGCGCGGTCGGCCTCCCCAATGCGTTCCTGCCCTACCTGGCGCTGCCTGGCAGCCCGGTCTACTCGAGCTATCTCATCTACTTCGTGCCTGCGTTCGCGGCGCTGACCGCGCTGACGGCCCTGCTGGGGCGGCGCGACGCGCCCTTCGGCCTCGTCGCCGGGCTGTTGCCGTTGGTGCTGCTCGTCCTCTTGTGGGTTCAGCTCGGCAACAACCTCTTCGGCGTCATGGCCGCCGGCTTCGTCCTGGCGCTCGCAGCGGCGCCGCTGGTCTTGCTGGGCTCGGTGGGCGCGCTCAAGGTCGCTTACGGCATCGACTGGCTGACGACGCGGCTCGGTGGGCTCATGTACTGGGTGGCCTTGGCGATGGTGGCCATCGGCGCGAGCTACGTCGTCATGCGCTATGTGGGCCGCAGCGTCGGCGGGCAGGTGGCGGGCGCCAACTTTTTCCGCGAGCTGCAGATCTTTCTCTTCAACATGACCTTCCTCCTGGCCGCCGCCTTTGTGCTCAAGGAGGACGCCCACGTGCGCGTGGACCTCATCTACTCGAACCTGAAGCCGCGCGCCAAGGCGGTCGTCGACATCGTCGGCGCCCTTTTTATGCTGACGCCCTTTTGCCTCTTGGGCCTCTACCTCAGCCACGCCTTCGTGATGCGCTCCTGGCAGGTGCTCGAGATCAGCCCCAACCCCGGCGGCCTGCCCCTCTACCCGGCCAAGACCCTCATCTTGGTGGGCTTCTTGCTCATCTTGCTGCAGGGCGTCAGCGAGACGATCAAGAATATCGCCTTCCTCGCCGGCAAGCTCGAGCGCCAAGAGGACGGTTTGGACCACACCTCCATCACCGAAAAGACGGAAGCGCTCTAGTGGAGTACCGATGACGGAGCTCCTGTGATGGCGTATCTGGGCCTGTGGATGTTCATGGGCGCCATCTTTCTGTTGATTCTGGGCTATCCCGTCGCCTTCAGCCTGGGCGGCACGGCGGTGCTCTTTACCCTGATCGGCAGCGACGCGTTGCCCATGCTCGGCCTCGAGCTGCCCTGGGACCCGGTCTTTCCCCTCGCCCGCATCGGCATCTTGCCCAACCGCATCTTCAACATCATGGAGAACTACACCCTGGTGGCGGTGCCTTTTTTTGTCTTCATGGGGGTGATGCTGGAAAAGTCGGGTTTGGCCGAGGAGCTCCTGGAGACGATGGGCATGCTCTTCGGCTCCTTACGCGGCGGCCTGGCGATCTCGGTGGTGGCCGTCGGCGCGCTGCTCGCCGCCTCGACGGGCGTGGTCGGCGCCTCGGTGGTCACGATGGGCGTCTTGGCCCTGCCGGTCATGCTCAAGTACAAGTACTCCAAGGGCCTGGCCACGGGGGTGATCGCCTCCTCGGGCACGCTGGGCCAGATCATCCCGCCGAGCATCGTCTTAGTCATCCTGGGCGATACCATCGGCGTCTCGGTGGGGGCGCTCTTTCTGGGCGCCTTCATCCCCGGCTTCATGCTGGCCGGCCTCTTCATGCTCTGGGTCGTCTTCGTCGCCGTCACCAGACCCGAGGAGGCGCCGGCGCTGCCGCCCGAGGCGCGCACCTTGCGGGGAAGCGCGCTGGCGCTCAAGGTATTGAAGGGCCTCATCCCCCCGGTAGGGCTCATGCTGATCGTCCTCGGCTCGATCTTTTTGGGTGTCGCCACGCCGACCGAGGCCGGGGCGATGGGCGCGGTCGGCGCCACGCTCTTGGCGCTCCTCAACCGCAGGCTCAACCTGCGAAACCTGCGGGACGTGCTCGACCAGACCGTCAAGCTGACCAGCATGGTGTTTATCATCTTGGTGGGCGCGACCGCCTTTGGCATGGTCTTCAGCGCCCTGCGCGGCCCGCAGGTGGTGGACGCCTTTTTGCTCACCCTGCCCGGCGGCGAGCTCGGCTTTATCTTTTTCACCATGCTGGTGATCTTCATCCTGGGCTTTTTCATCGACTTTATCGAGATCACCTTCATCGTAGTGCCGGTCATCGCGCCCATCGCCATCGGGAGCTTCGGTCTGGACCCCATTTGGTTCGCCGTGCTCATCGCCATGAACCTGCAGGCTTCGTTCATCACCCCGCCCTTCGGCTTCGCCCTCTTTTACTTGAAGGGCGTGGCGCCCAAAGGGGTGAAGACCACCGACATCTATAAGGGCATCGTGCCGTTTGTCTGCATTCAGCTCTTTGCTCTCTTGCTGCTCGTCCTCTTCCCGCAGATCGCCACCTGGCTGCCGTCACTGGCGCGCTAGGCCCTAGCCTGTAGGGGCGCAGCATGCTGCGCCCCTACTGCGCCCCTATAGGCCAGCTAGGACTGGGCCTGATCGACCTCGTAGATGAAGCGTGAGAAGGCGTACTCGCCGATGCGGTGAAACTCGCGCACGGAGGTCTTGAAGGCCCTCCAGTCCTCATAGATGCGGGCGTAGAGCGGGTCGGCCGCGATGTGCTCTTGGTGGAGCTCATCGGTCACGCGCCTCAGCTCGGTCATGATCTCGTCTGAGTAGGTGCGCGCCTGGGTACCGCCCGCGACCAAGCGCTCGAGCGCGGCGAAGTTGCGGGCGTCGTATTCCGCCAGGAGCTGCACGTTGGCCGCTTGCGAGGCCATGCGGATAGCGGCCTGGATGTCGGTGGGAAGGTCGTTCCACACGTCTAGGTTGATGTAGTTGCAGAGCGCCGCGCCGGGCTCTTGCCAGCCGGGGCCGTAGTAGAAGTCGGCGACGTTCTGGAAGCCGAGGATCTCGTCGTCGTGCGGGCCGGTGAACTCGGCCGCGTCGATGCGGCCCGTCTCCAGGGCCAGATAGATCTCGCCGCCGGGAAGGTTCTCGACGGTGGCCCCGGCGCGCGCCATTACCTGGCCGCCCAGGGCGGGCGTCCTGATGGTGAGGCCGCGCAGGTCCTGGACGGTGTTGATTTCACGGCGGAACCAGCCGCCCATCTGCGTGCCGGTGTTGCCCGAGGCAAAGGCGATAAGGTTGTCGGGCTCGTTGAGCTCGTTCCAGAGTTCCTGGCCGTTGCCGTCGTAGAGCCAGGCGTTATGCTGCTGGGCGTTCATGCCAAAGGGCATGGCGGTAAAGAAGCCGTGGGCCTGGCGCCGGGTGATGTAGTAGTAGGGCGCGGTATTGCCCATCGCGAAGGCACCGCTCGACACCGCGTCGTAGACCTCGAATCCGCCCACTTGCGCGCCCGCCGGAAATACCTCGATGTCGAGGTCGCCTTCCGTCATCTCCCTGAGGAGATCGGCGGTCGCGGTGGCCCTGCCGTAGAGGGTATCGAGCGACGTGGGCCAGGACGTCACCATCTCGAAGCGAAACCGGCGGTCGCGGTTTTGCGCGAACACCCGCGGCGAGAGCGTGGCGCTGGCCGCCGCGGCCAAACCGGCCTTTTTAAGGAAATCACGACGTTTCATTCCCATCCTCCCAACGTGGTTTTAGAACCATCGTCAGTATAAGGCGTGTCCGCACAGGTTTACAAGGGAGCGGCGCCCGCTCCTGAAGCCGACGGGGTCTTTGCAGTAGCGCGGCAAGCGATCAGACTCGAGGCCGAGAGCTAAAGGCTCAGCTCTACAGGCTAAGCGCTAAAGGCTCTGTAAGAATTCGGTGCCGTGGGTGCGTTATCTTGGGCCGATTGCACTTCTGGTGGCTCAGATACCTGGTGTCTCAGATACTTGGTGTCTCAGATATCTGGTGTCTCAGATAAAGGTGTAGACGGAGCGGGCACTGGCCCGGCCCACAAAGGAGAGAGCTATGCGCGGACTACTTCGTATTTTCCTGGCTGGCTGGGGTGCCCGGAGGCTCGGCGGCGGCTGCGGCTGCCTCGGGGTGATCGTCGTCTTTATCATCCTCTACTTCCTGCTGCGAGGCGTGGGCATCTAGCGCCCCGGGTAGCGACCCGTGGGCTTGGGTTTCACGACGCACTCGAGAAAATACGCGTGCACGCGGTCGTCACCGCTCAGCTCGGGATGGAAGACCGTCGCCATGAGCCGCTCTCCCGCCACCATGACGGCGTCGCCCTGATAAGACGCCAGCACCCGCAGTTCCGGGCCGCTGTGGACGATGCGCGGCGCTCGGATGAAGAGGGCGCGAAAAGGGCCGTCCAAACCCGCCACCTCGAGCTCGGTCTCGAACGAGGCCCGTTGCCGCCCGTAGGCGTTGCGCGCCACCCCGATATCCATGAGCCCGAGCCGCGGCTGCTCGGGAAAGCCCTCGATGTCCCTGGCAACGGCAATCGCGCCCGCGCAGGTGCCCCAGATCGCGCCGCCGCCCCTGTAAAAGGCCTTCAGGGCCTCCTCGAGGTCGTAGGCCCTGAGCAGCTTGGCCATCGTGGTCGACTCGCCGCCGGGGATGACCAGGCCCTGCAAGCCCTCGAGCTGCCCGGGCAGCCGGACCTCGACGACCTCCGCGCCCAGCCTCTGAAGGGCCTGCCTGTGCTCCCGAAAGGCGCCTTGCAGCGCCAGGACACCGATCCTCATGAGCCGCATCTTATCGCGGCCGGCTGCGGCGAGGCGTCGGTCGCGCATCCAAACCTGCTCCTGCGAGGGTGGTGACCCTCAGGAGGCGACGCCGGCGTGGGCAGTTCTCACGGCCCTCAAGATGGCGGCGGCCACGACCTCCTGAACGGCGATCGACAGCAGCATGAGCGGGGCCGCCGCGCCGCGCCCCGTGCTGAGGACGAAGCTGGTGTCGCCGTCGCCTACGGTGTGGGATGGGCGCGTCACCCGGGCGATGCCGGCGTGGGCGCTGCTGGCGAGCGCCTTGCACTGCGCCTTGCTGAGGGGCGCGTCCGTAGCGATGGCGAGCAGCGTGGTGTTGCCGATGGGGATGACGCTGCCGGTCATGTTGCCGGTCATGCTGCCGCCCTTGGGCCTCGAGCCGTCCGGGCCGGCCGCGCCCGCGACGACCTCACCCTCGAGATCGACGATGTCTCCGGCCGGGTTGACCACGGCCAACGCGGCCAGGGTGGCGCCCCCCACCTCCACAGCAGAACTGCCGAGGCCGCTCGGCTGCGCGTACTCGAAGCCGAAGAGCTTGCCGCAGCTCGCGCCCGCGCCCGCGCCCAAGCGGCCGCTGGCGACCGGTTCCGCCGTGGCCTGCCGGGCGGCGTAGTAGCCCGCGGCCTCATCCGGCCGAACGCGCGCCGAGCCCATGTTGAGGTCGTAGATGACCGCCGCGGGCACGATGGGCACCCGGCCGTAAGCTGTCTCGAAGCCGACGCCTCTTTCCTCGAGGTAACGCATCACGCCCGTCGCCGCGGCGAGGCCAAAGGCGCTGCCGCCCGAGAACACCAGGGCGTGAATTCGCTCGACGGTCTTCTCGGGCTCGAGCAAGGCCGTCTCGCGCCCGCCCGGCGCCGCGCCGCGCACGTCACCAGAGGCGACGCAGCCCTCTTCCGGGCAGAGGATAACCGTGCAGCCCGTCTGCGCCGCGCTGTCGGTCCAGTGGCCGACCTCAAGCCCCTCTATCGCGGTCAGGCTGGGGTTGGTTGGCATAAGAAAGAGTTGGAAGGTTGGAAGGTTGGAAGGTTGCAACCTTCCAGCGCGAAGCTCATTGGTAGCGGTCGATCTCGCCGGGGTCGATCTGCCGCCACTCGACATGGCTGCGGTCGGTCTCGGCGGTGGCGCGCCGACCCGTCGTCCGGTCCACGGGGATGCTGATGCCTTGAGGCGTCCGGGCGAGGAGCGAGGCGCTGGTGTTGGGCCCGGTGCCGCTCACGAAGGCCACGCGCGCCGAGTTGGCGTCCGCGGCGAGCCCGGTCTCGCGGTTGATGGCGTAGAACTCGATCCCCTCGGGCACCGCGAACTCCCTGGGGGGCACGCCGCGCAAGGCGTGCTCGGCGAACTGCCGCCAGATGACGGCAGGCTCCAGGGAACTGGTCACGCGGCTGCCGTCGGCGCGCACCAGCGGGGTGTCGTCGTCCCGGCCGATCCACACCGCCGCGGTCATGCCCGGCGTTATGCCTACAAACCAGAGGTCGCGATCGCGCTGGCTGGTGCCGGTCTTGCCGGCCACCCAGCGGTCCTCGATGGCCGCCCGCGCGCCGATGCCCTCGGTCACGGTGGCGTGCAGCATATCGAGCATGACGTAGGCGGTCTGCTCGCTCCAGACGCGGGTCTCACGCCGCGGCGCGCGCCACAGCACGTTGCCGTCGGCGTCCTCGATGCGCGAGATGAGCTGGGGCTCGACCCACACGCCGCCGTTGGCAAAGGCGCCAAAGGCGCTGGCGTGCTGGAGCGGCGTGACCTCGAAGACCCCCAAGGCCATCGAAGGATAGGGACGGATGTTGGCGCCGTAGCCGAGCTCCTGGGCGCGCATCAAGACGGCCTCGGGCGTCACCGCCATGATCAGCTTGGCGACCGGGATGTTGTAGGACTGGTTCAGGTGCTCGCGGAGCGTCTGCATGCCGTAGAAGCGCTCGTAGTAGTTCTGCGGCTGCCAGTCCGGCTGGTCGCGCACGGGGATGGTGATGGGCTCGTCGACCAGGACCGAGGCCTGGGTGTAGCCCGCGGTCTCGATGGCCGTCGCGTAGACGATGGGCTTGAACGAGCTGCCGGGCTGCCGGTACGAGCCGGTGGCGCGGTTGAGCGTCTCGCCGGCACTGCGGCCCGGCACCAGCTTCTCGCCGACCATGGCCAGGATCTCGCCCGTCTCGGGCTCGAGCCCGACGATGGCGAGCTGCGCGCCCGGCGGCACCTCGGCGTTCAAGGAGGCGCGGTTGGCCGCCTCCTGGGCCTGCACGTCGATGGTGGTGTAGACCCTGAGGCCGCCCGAACCGAAGATCACGCTGTTGCCGAAGCGCTGGGAAAGCTCGTTGCGGACCACATAGGACACGTGCGGCGCCAGGTCCGAGCTGACGCTCGTGGCGACGCGGATGCGCTCGTCGGTGCGCTCGGGCTCACCCACGACGTTGCCCTCTTCGTCGTACTGGACGCGCCAGCCCCTGGGCTGGAGGTCGTAGCGCCAGGCGCGCTCGGCCGCCGCGGCGCTCACGTAGCCGCGCGCCACCATGTTGTCGAGCACTCCTCGCATGGCCCGCCGCGTCGCCGCGAAGTTGTTGTAGGTGATGCTGGGCGCCGGCAGGAGGCGCGCCAGGTAGAGCCCCTCGGCCAAGTTGAGCTCGCTCGGATGCTTGTCGAAGTAGGCCTTGGCCGCCGAGTGGACGCCGTGCAGGTTGAAGCCCCAGGGCACCTCGTTTATGTAACGCTGCATGATCTCGGCCTTGGTGTAGCGGCGCTCGAGCTCGATGGCCACCATCAGCTCCTTGACCTTGCGCTCCAGGGTGCGCTCGGTGGCGATGTCGCTGAAAAAGACGTTCTTGGCGAGCTGGATGGTGAGGCCCGAGCCGCCGCGCCCGCCCTGGCCGGTGAGCTCCAGGTAACTCGCGTAGAGAATCGCCCTGGGGTCGAAGCCGTAGTGGCGGTAAAAGGAGTCGTCTTCGGAGGCCTGAATGGCCGCGATGACGGCGGGCGACACCTCGTCCAAGCCGACCGGAATGCGGTCGGTGTTGGCGCCGTCGCGGCCCAAGGGCACGATCTCGCCGATGAGCTGGCCGTCGCGCGCGAAGATCTGCGAGGTCGAGGTGAACTCGAGCTCGTCCAAGGCGCTCAGATCGGGCAACTCCTGCGACCACTTGAAGGCCGAGGCCATGATCAAACTGCCCACCGACAAGACGACGCTGATAAAGACCAGAAAGACACCCTGGAGAATCTTCACGCTGAACCCTTCACCCTAAATCCTTCACCCTAAATCCTTCACAGAGAAACTATACCGCAGAATACGGAAGGACCCAGGGAACAGCTTTACCAGCCCCTCGAGGCCAGCAGCTCTTCTCGAGGCAGCGTGTCCAGGTTGATGCCCACCATCGGCTCGCCCAGATTGCGCGACACCTCCGCTAAGATGTCGGGGTTGCCATAGTGGGTGACCGCCTTGACGATGGCCTGGGCGCGCTTGGCGGGGTCGCCCGACTTGAAGATGCCCGAGCCGACGAAGACGCCGTCGAGGCCGAGCTGCATCATCAGGGCGGCATCGGCGGGAGTGGCTACGCCGCCGGCGGCGAAGTTCACCACCGGCAGCTTGCCGTGCTCGTGGACGTAGAGCACGAGTTCGTAGGGCGCCCCCAGGTCGCGCGCGGCCGTCATCAGCTCGTCGCGAGGCCTCGCCTGGAGGGCGCGGATACCGCCTAAGACGGTGCGCGCGTGACGCACCGCCTCGACGATGTTGCCGGTGCCCGCTTCGCCCTTGGTGCGGATCATGCTGGCGCCCTCGCCGATGCGCCTGAGCGCCTCGCCGAGGTCTCTCGCGCCGCAGACAAAGGGCACGGTAAAGGCGTGCTTGTCGATGTGATACTGCTCGTCGGCGGGCGTCAGGACCTCGGACTCGTCGACGAAGTCCACCCCTAGCGCCTGGAGGATCTGCGCCTCGACGAAGTGGCCGATGCGAGCCTTGGCCATGACCGGAATCGACACCGCGCCGATGATGCCCTCGACCATGTCCGGGTCGGACATGCGCGAGACACCGCCCTGGGCGCGGATGTCGGCGGGAACCCGCTCTAAGGCCATCACCGCGGTCGCCCCGGCGTCCTCGGCGAGCCTCGCCTGCTCGGGGTTGACCACATCCATGATGACGCCGCCCTTGAACATCTCGGCGAAGCCGGTCTTGACCCGCAAACTGCCTGTGACTTTTCCGTTGTCGCTCATCTTCGTCCTCCCGCGCTAGCCTCTTGAAATTTAGCCTCTTGTATTTAGCCTCTTGAAATAACGCCTGGTGAATGCCGGCCACCGTGAGCCCTGTAACCTTGTATGAGCCCTGTAACCTTGTAACAGTCTATTCTGCCCTATTCGCAAGAGCAGGTCGGCGCGGCGCGCAACAAAGCTCGAGAAGGTCTCAGCCGTTAGCCCGGCTGAAGGCCACGAAGGCCCGAAGCGTCGCCAAAGCCCTGCCCGACCCCAGGATGTCCTGCGCCTGGCTCACGCCGTCTCCTACCGACGCCGCCCTGTCGGCGAGGTAGAGACCCGCCCCGGCGTTCAGGGCGACGATGTCGCGCTTGGCTCCCGCTAGTTCACCGCCGAGCAGGGCGCGGATGGTGACGGCGTTCTCCTCGGGGGAGCCGCCACCCACCTCCCCCAGCGGCGACACCCTGAGCCCCACCTCCTCGGGATGCAGCGTATAGCTCGTCACCGAGCCGCCCTTGAGCTCGCTCACCCGGCTCTCGCCGCTCACGGTGAGCTCGTCGAGACCGCCCCCGTGGACGACGAGGGCGCGCTCGAGCCCGAGGCCCGCCAGGACCTGGGCGAGCGTATGAGTCAGGGCCGGGTTGTAGACGCCCATGAGCTGGCGGTTGGCGCCCGCGGGGTTGGTCAGCGGCCCCAGCGAGTTGAAGATGGTTCGCGCTTTGAGGTCGGCGCGCACCGGGCTGACGAACTTCATCGCCGGGTGGTGGGCGCGCGCGAAAAGGAAGGCCAGGCCGAGCTCCTCGATGCTCCGCGCCAGGCGCTCGGGGCTCTGCTCGAGCCTGACCCCGAGCGCCTCTAAGACGTCCGCCGCGCCCGAGCGCCGGGTGACCGCGCGGTTGCCGTGTTTGGCGACCTTGACGCCCGCCGCCGCTAAGACGAAGGTGACCGCGGTGGAGACGTTGAAGGTGTCGATGCCGGTGCCGCCCGTCCCGCAAGTATCCAGCAAGGGGCCGTCGGTATGCACGCGCACGCGCACCGCCCGCTCGCGCATCGCCTCGGCGAAGCCGACGATCTCCTCGACCGTCTCGCCCCTCGTCCGCACCGCCGCCAGCAGTGCCGCCGCCTGCATCTGGCTGAGCAGGCCGTCCATGAGGCTGCCCATCACCCTGTGGGCCTCGGCGCGCGACAGCGTCTTGCCCTCGAAGAGCTCGCCGAGCAGGGCGGACACGTCTACCGTGGAGGCGTCTTGGGAGGGGGAGGCGTCCTGGGAGGGGTCGGCTACGGAACTTTGGGTTTTATCGGGCATGGCGTCTCTCCTCCACCGCGCCTCTATAATAGGCGCGCTCGAAACGATAACGGGGATGCGAAATGTACGGGGCGACCGCGTCGCTAAAGAGCAGGCGCTTGAGGCCGAGCAGGGCGGGATGCACGCCGAGCATGACCCCGACCCCCAAGCTGGGATGCCGCTCGTAGATGCGCCACTGCGCCCGGCCCGCCGAAAAGGCTCGAGCCTCGAAGTCGCCTGTGAGCTGTCTTCCCAGGTGATAGACCACCGCGTCCTTGGCAAAATAAAAGCTCAAGCCGCGCGCGCGCAGCTCGAGCGCTAAGGCCGGGTCTTCGCCGCCGTAGCCCGAAAAGGTCTCGTCGTAGCCGCCCACCGCTCTAAAGGCCGCTCTGGGCAGGCTGGTGTTGGTGCCGGTGGCGTGAATCCAAAGGGCCCGGCCGCCCAGGTTGGGCTGGCCCTCGAAGGGCTCCTTGACCCCTCCCTCGCGGTAGCTCTCCGCCAAGCGGGTCGGGCCGATGACGACGGCGTCGGGGTGGCGCGCGTGGGCCTTTACGTGCTCCTCGAGCACCCGCTCGCTCAAGATGCAGTCGTCATCGCTGATGAGCAGAATGTCGCCTTCGGCCTCCCGCGCCGCCAGGTTGCGGCCCTTCGCGCTGCCCAGGTTCTCCTGCTGGTAGAGCACCTTGAGTCCAAAGGGCAGGTCGGCCGCCTCCAAGGCCCCCAGCGTACCGTCCACCCCACCGTTCACCAGCACGACGAGTTCGAAGCGCTCGGGCGCCAAGGTTTGCGCGCGCAAGGACTCGAGCTTGTTGAGGAGCAGCCCCAAGCGGTTGTGGGTCACGGTGATAACGCTTAGGTCCATGTCAGCATGATGCCGCGCGACGCCAGGTAGGGCTCGAGGGCATAGCTATGCTCGGCAAGCGCGTTGAGGGTGTCGTGGGTGACGGTGAGCGCGTGCTCGGCTTCGTCCGGCTCGAGATGCCCTTCACGCAGGGCGGCCAGATACTCGTCGGTGTCCAGCACTGTAGCCTTGCAGCCTTCATAGACAATGACATCGAGGTAAAGATCGCGCACAACCCAGCGGCTATCTTGTTCAACTACGCGCACGATATCCAAATAGTAATCATAATCGCAGGAAATTCCGTTTCGCCAGTCGAATCTAACAATTTGCAGGTGCAACTCGGGCAGCACATGGGCCTGCATCATGCGCCAACTGCCTTGGTCCGAATAAATCCGAAAGTAGAGACCGTGGGGCGTCAGCGTATACGCGTCAACCGGATAAATGTTCTCTTCGCTGGAGGAGACTCGCATGCGGCGTTTGCCAGCGAGGTCGTGATAGGAAATCGTGACTGAGTGCATAAGGGCCTTCCTACAGGCTTCACAAGCGGTTCGGCAACTCAAGGCTTATACGCGCTGCACCATCTCCTCCACCGTCACGCCGATGTCCTGAGCGATGCCAAGCAGGATAGGCGAGATATCGCGTCCCTTGTGGACCGGCACCGTGGTGCCCCGTCCAAGATGCCTGAATTGCACGTGTGAACCCCGTTGCCTGACCTCGGCAAAGCCGAGGTCTCTCAAGACGCGCACGACCTCGCGCGGCTTGAGGACGGGGACTTTGCTCACGCCTCGGCAAGCTGAAGCTGCTCGACGCCGACGAACTCGCTCTGCCAGGTAAGGGGGCCATCTTCCTTTAGCAGCTCGAGCACCTCTCTTAAGTTGAGGCGCAACTCCTCCAGGCTCTCAGCCTGCGAATGCGCTCCGGGGAGACCGGGAACATAACCCACATACAGTCCGGTACTGGGGTCTCTTTCGATAACGACCGCAAAGCGCGTCATGCTCCCATGCTAGCAGATGTCAAGAAAGTTCTTGAGCATGGCGTGGCCCGTCTCTGTGAGGATGCTCTCGGGGTGAAACTGCACGCCCCAGACGGGATAGTCGCTGTGCCGTAGACCCATGACGACGCGCTCGCCCGCCTCCAAAACCCAGGCATTGACCACAAGCGTCTCGGGCAGGTCGCGGACGATGAGCGAATGGTAGCGCGTGGCGGTGACCTTTTCGGGCAAACCCTGAAAGACGCCCGTGCCGTCGTGGCTCAGCTCGCTGGTCTTGCCGTGCATGATGACGGGCGCGCGGACCACCTTGGCGCCGTAGGCCGCGCCGATGCTCTGGTGGCCCAGGCAGACGCCCAGCAGGGGGATGTGCTCGCCGTAGCGCCTGATGACCTCGACCGACCGACCCGCCTCGGCGGGCGTGCAGGGGCCCGGCGAGACGACGATGCCGTCGGGCTTCAGCTCCGCCACGTCCCCCAACTCGAACTGGTCGTTGCGCCACACCACCACCTCCGCGCCCAGCTCGCCCAGATACTGCACGAGGTTGTAGGTAAAAGAATCGTAGTTGTCGACGACAAGAATCTTTGTCATAGGCGTCTTCTCAACACTCAGCACTCAGTCTTTTATTATTGTAGCCCTTCCGTCGCCATCTCCACCGCCTTCTGGACGGCGGCGAGCTTGTTCATCGACTCCTGGTACTCCGCTTCGGGGTCGGAGTCGGCGACCACGCCGCCGCCGGCCTGGAGATGGACCCGGCCGTTTGCGATCACCATGGTGCGGAGCGTCAGGGCCATGTCCATCGCGCCCGAAGCGCTCAGGTAGCCGAAGGCACCCGCGTAGGGGCCGCGGCGGACGGGCTCGAGCTCGTCGATGATTTGCATCGCCCGCACCTTGGGCGCGCCCGAGGCGGTGCCCATCGGCAGGGTGCTCGCCAGGGCGTCCAAGGGCGTCTTGCCGGGAGCGAGTTCGCCCGTCACCGAGGAGACGATGTGCATGACGTGGCTGTAGCGTTCGACGCGCATGAGCTCGGTCACCTTGACGGAGCCGCTCCTGCACACCCGGCCGAGGTCGTTGCGACCCAGGTCGACGAGCATGATGTGCTCGGCGCGCTCCTTGTCGTCGGCTAAGAGTTCCGCCGCCAGCCGCTCGTCCTCGTCTAGCGTGGCGCCGCGAGGCCGCGTCCCGGCGATGGGCCGCGTCTCGACCATGCGACCGTCGCTCTTGACCAGGCTCTCGGGCGAACTCGCCACCAAGGTCACCCCGCCGAGGTCCAAGTAGCCCAGGTAGGGGCTCGGGTTGATGACCCGGAGCGCCCGGTAGAGCGCCAAGGGATGCACGCCGAGCTCGGCCGTGAGGCGCTGGCTGGGCACGAGCTGAAAGGCGTCGCCGGCGCGGATGTAGGCGATGGCCTTGTCGACGGCGGCCTTGTACTGTTCGCGGCTGAAGTTGCTGGTAAACGCCACCCGGCGCCCGCTGCGGTCGCCCGGCACGCCCGGCAGGGGACCGCGCAGCCGGGTGTAGAGCGCCTCCACCACGCCGCGCGCTCGAGCCTGGTCGGCTTCGTCGCCGGCGTCCGACGCGACCACGATGAAGAGCCGCCGCTTGAGATGGTCGAAAATCACCAGCGCCTCGGGCTCGACGAAGAGCAGGTCGGGCACGCCCAGCTCGTCGGGGTTGGCGTCGGGCAGGGTCTCGTACTGGCGGACGATGTCGTAGCTCGCGTAGCCGACCGAGCCCGCCCAGAAGTCGGGCAGGGCGGGTTCCGGCACCACCTCGCGCAGGGTCATGTCCCAGAGCGCGCGCAAGGGGTCCTTGCTGCTAAAGGAGCGGCTGCCCTCGGGGCCGCTCTGGATGAGCGCGTCGCCGCGCGCCTCGAGCCGCCGCCTTTGGCCCGTGCCGATAAACGAGTAGCGGGCGACGCGCTCGCCCTGTATGGCGCTCTCGAGCAGAAACGAGGGCTGGCCCGCGACCTTGAGGTAGGCCGTGAGCGGCGTCTCGAGGTCGGCCAGAACTTCCTTGTAGACAGCTTGGATAGCCATAGCGGATCTCCTGAAGAGGGCTCGAGGTGCCGGCCTCAGCTCGGCGACGCCACCTTTCGCGCCGAACCTCTAGAAGCCCCGTTCATTTGGCGAGTTCCGCCTCGTCGAAGAGCATACCCATGGCGTGGTAGCCGTGGTCCACATAGATGACCTCGCCGGTGATGCCGCTGCCCAACTCGTCGGCGATGAGGCTTAGGGCCAGGCCGCCCACCTGCTCCTGGGTGATGCCGCGCTTCATCATCGAATAGCGGCCTCCCTTGGCGGCCATGTCACCGAAGCCGGGAATGGGGCGCGACGAAAGTGTGCGTAAGGGTCCGGCGCTGATGGCGTTGACGCGGACGTTCTGCGGGCCCATCTCGTAGGCGAGGTAGATGACGTTGGCCTCTAAAGCCGCCTTGGCAATGCCCATCAGCTTGTACTTGGGCACCACCCGCTGCCCCGCCAGGAAACTCATCGCCGTGATGCTGCCGCCCTCGGTCATGAGCGGGCGAGCGCGCCTGGTCATGGAGATCAGCGAGTAGGCCGACGCGTCCATAGCGATATTCCAATCCTCTTTTGATACCTCGTAAAACGGTCGGTCGAAGGTGTGGAGTGGAGCGTGCGCAACGGAATGAACGACGAAGTCGAGCTTGCCGAACTTTTCCTCGCAAACGGAGAAGATGGCGTCGAGATCGGTCTCTTTGGTTACATCACACTGCACCAGTATGGGGTCATGAAAGTCAGCGGTCAGGCTGCTAATGGTTTCCTTGAATTTATCATTCAAATAGTTGAATGCCATCTGAGCGCCGGCCTTATGAAGCCTTTCGGCAATCGCCCAGGCGACCGAGCGTTGATTACCGAGGCCGAAGATGAGTCCCTTTTTTTCTGACAAGTCGATGCTGTACATCCGCACTCCCTCGAGCTTCTGTCTGCCGCGCACGCGCGGCCAGCTTTCCCCCACCGGGAGAATGTGTAGGGACGATACCACGCCGAGCAGGCGCGGTCTACGCGCACGCGCCGAGCCGCTTTCGGAGTGGCGACGGGTTCGCCTAAATTTTCGCCTAAATCACAGCCCGAAATACAGCAGGAAGACTCTCGGATGACTCCGAAAACTCGAGCGGTCATAGCAGACCTCTACAGCGCAGCCGCGAACAGCGAAGCCGAACTTGTTCGTCGGTGCGGTGAGCCGGCCGAGGCCGAAGCAGCCGGACCTGGCCGCAGCCAGCTCGGTCCAGCCCGACCGTGGCTGCTCCTCTACCTGCTATCCGTTCCTCGATCAGGGCGCAGGTTTCATGCGGCTAGGCGACGCTCCGGGTCGGCAAGAACCGGCAGGAACAGGTCACGCAGCTAGACTGCCTCGTCCCGCCCGTGCACCTCGGCGGGCGGATAGGTGGCCTCGACGGCGGTAAAAGCCTCGAGGATCTCGTAGCTATGCTTGGCGCCCTTGGGCACCACCCAGGAGTCGCCGGGCTCGAGCTTGACCATCTGGCCCTCTAAGTGCAGTTCGGCCCGGCCCGCGATCACGTAGCCGACGGTCTCGTAGTCGCGGGCGGCCTCGGGCTTGGCTTCGCTGGGCTGCTCGTCCTCCCAGAGCCGCATCGAGACGTTCTTGCCGAGGGCGAGATACTTCTGGCCCATCTCGCCCTTGGGCGAGTGCTTCGAGCTTACTTTGATGATGGTGGTGTCGGACATGGTGACCTCCGCGTCCATCATCGCCGAGCCGGCCCAGCGTTAAAGTGCCGTAAGCAGCAAAGCGGCCGGCTGCAAGGTTCAGGCCCGGTCCTTGGCGTACTTCGCCCCCAGGTAGTCGAGCACCACCCGGTCCACCAGGCCGGGCTCGAGCATCCTCTCCTCCAAGTTCTCCACCCCGGCCAAGCCGCGCAGCGCCCGCTCGGCCTCGTCGCTCCAGCCCCTCGCGGGCCCGAGGTAGCCGCTCGCCTCGAGGACCCGCAACAGCCGCTCTTCCACCTCGCCCGCGATGTCGAGCCGGTTCTCTCCTTGCGGCCGCTCGAAGTAGAGGCGCTGCAAGCTCAGGAGGCGCTTCAGCTCGGGCACCGGGCTCTCGTGGTCGTCGACGCGCAGGTCGATGTAGCGGTCACTGAAGCCGCCGTAGCCGCCGGCCGCGCGGACCACCAAGATG